>JABIBH010000074.1 GCA_018652925.1 bacterium
ATTTTTTTACAAAATTCAAAACCATCCATACCTGGCAACATTACATCAAGCAGAATTAGATCAATGCCACCACGACCCCAGAACGCCAGACCATCTTCAGCATTTTCAGCATGGACAGGTTCGTAGCCATCTAGCTCCAGGTTCATGACCAGGCCATCGGCCAGATGCGCATCATCTTCAACTATCAGAATTCTTTTCTTCATTTCTTATCCTCTATTGCTGGCAAATCAAGCGTAAACGTTGAGCCGTCTCCAAGGTTGCTTGTCAGTGATACTGTTCCACCAAGCGATTCAGCTGCTCGTTTTACAAGATACAATCCAAGCCCAGATCCTGCAGGAGCATTTTTGTTATCCACACGCTGAAAGCTCTCAAAAATTCGCTTGTGATGTTTCTTGTCGATACCAAAGCCGTTGTCTGCTACTGAAATCAAAAGTCTGCCCGCATTTTTTCGCATTGTCACTAAAATTTCAGCAGAATCACTATTGTAGATAACAGCATTTCGCAACAGGTTACACAATGCTATTTCCAGGTCAGACTTGTCGCCAGTAAGGAAGCATTTGTCATGTAAATTCAGTCTGACCAGAGCATTATTTTCATCAGCAAACCGTGAGACGTGATCAACAATCAACTCGATTTCATTTTTTACATCAAAATTTTCAATTTTACCACTACCAATATTTTCTTCACTGCTGACACTCAACACCTGCTCAATAATATTTTCAAGCCGATCGACGTCTTCAACCATACTGCCGTAAATTCTATTTCTCTGTGAACCATCCAACTCTGGTCGTTGCAAGGTTTCGGTATAAAGTCGCAGACAGGCCAGCGGAGTTTTCAGTTCGTGGGTTGCACCAGCAAGAAACAGTTCACGTGCTCTTTTGAAATCTCTTTCGCGTCTTGCTGCCAGAGTCAAAATCGATGTCCCGGCAAGAAGCAGCAAAATGAAAAATATGCCTTCGGTAACAAACATCCGTTTTTTGCGCTTGGACTCCTGGTGTACTGCCAGATGAATTTCCGGATCGACAACAATCGTTAATCCGGCATCGGTCATTTTCAATTGTAGATGAGGGAAGTGTTGCTTGAGCATCGGTTCAAATGCATCAATGTTTCGAGATGATATTTCATACATATAGAAAGCAGTGGCAATATCAGTCTGATGTCGCTGGAACTGGAGCTTTTCATAATTTCCACTTTCACGCACCAGAAAAAACACCCACCAAAAGCCGATCAGCAGGATTAGTGCCACAAAAATACTGTAAATAAGTCCCAGTCGGTTCCGCAAATCTGCCTCCACAGTTTACTGAAGTATAATTGCAGTCTCTAACTTCAGACAAAAAGAAAATTATGTCAACTGTTGGACACAACAGACCTCAAAAGTGTCAACCGCAGGATAACACAATCCACTACAAAGCGAATTTGCACCTCACGGCGGTGGCATTGGATTTGCGATTGCCAAAATGTTGCACAGGAGGTGTGGCGTTCTTGAACAGGAGGTCAGCAGATGAAGAGAAATGAATTGCAGAGGATTGCGGAGACTCTGGATGCGTTGGGTGTGGAAGAAATTGAAGATCGATTGGAAATCAGTCCCATTCTGCCGGGTGATGGTGGCGATAGTGCGGACACAGACGTCTGTGACTGTTGCTACAAATGCGATAAGCCAATCAGATGGCCGGACATCATTAAATGGTAGTGATATTACGGGGCGGCAGTTGATGCCGCCCCTTTTCAGCAGGCTTTTAAACTGGTTTTTAAATTGGGGGAAATATGAATGGTAATGAAAATTGGAGGCTTTGGAATCTGCAGGCCCTGATACCAGATGCAACAGAAGCCACTTTAAAAAATATTGAAGCAAAAAGAGAAAACCTGGCATTGGATGGAAATCATTTTGTATCGTCAGAAGGCATTATCAAAATTATCCGCGAAGCAAAACAGTTTGTTGCAAATCATCCATCGCTTGCAACCGGAATCACCGTCACAATGCATATCGGTCCTTACGCATTTGTGCCCGGGTTGCACATGTTGCTTGGGGCAAAGCCGGCTATTCTGGCAAACAGGCAGGCAAAAAACGAGATCGAGTCAGGAGTAAAGACATTGCGATCGTTACCCGGGCTTGATGGGGATATGCGCTGGATTACTACTGATGAAAAACACTTCACTCTGAAAATTGCCCGGCATTTGAAGCGTAACAATCCGTTGATAGTTTACCTGGACGGCAACAGTGGTAACGGGGGAATAACAGAAACACGTGAAACGGGTGTGTCGCTGGAATTGCCCGGACGAACTATTCGGGTCAGGGATGGTATTGCACGTCTGGCAGTACGCATGGAGTTGCCGGTTCATGGTGTAGTTGCCCGATGGCGTGAGGACAATTCTATCGAATGGAGTGTCGGTTTCAACCAGAAGTGGAGCAGGGATACAGATCCTGAAACTGTAGCGAGAACGATTTACGGATGGGGGTTCAATGAAGCAATAAAAACTCCGGAGCAGTGGACTCTGCCAGCAATCATCAATCACTCCAGCGAATGTTTTCGTTCAGAAAAACTGATTGAAGACATCGGCCTGGAACAAAAATACCAACTGTTTCAGCAGCTTCTTAAAAACAGCAAAACAAAAGTGCTTCTCAAGCCTGGAGTGAAGTTATGGGGGTCTGGTGTTCTGGCAGATTTGTCGAGACAGAAATTTTATTCTGCAGAAGGCCTTAGTGACGCTGCTCTCAATTTATTAAAAGTACCGGGTGGGGTGTCGGTCAGTTCATTGTATGACTTGTTTGGATCAAAATGGATATCGTTTCATGGAGCCAGACTTTATATGCTTGGTCTGCTGGAGTGTGCTTAATTGCAGATTTCAGAACAGCATGGAGGCAGGTGGATACTCAAACATAATGGTCACTGTTATCTGGTGCCTGCTGACCTTGGTAGGAAAATCAGGTCGGGGCAGTGC
>JABIBH010000075.1 GCA_018652925.1 bacterium
CTCAGGAGCAACTTCTGGAATAGAATGTATTTTCATATCTGCAGGCATCTTGCCAGGTAAAACCATTTTTACTCGTTCAACTTCTTCTTTTGAAAGCTGGTCCAGACTACAAACTTGTCCCAGAGCATGCACGCCAGTATCAGTTCTTCCAGCACCAGTTGGTTTTGCATCACGATCCAATAAAGTGGAGCAGTGATGTTTTAGAACTCCTTGTACAGACCTTAATGTTGACTGAATCTGAAACCCATGAAACTGAGTTCCATTGTATGATAAATCGATTTTAACTGTATGGCTCAACTTCTAGCCTCAGCAATCTGACCAGCAATTTGTACTGCATTAAGCGCTGCACCTTTGAGTAAGTTATCGGCAACAACCCAGAGCAACAGCCCTTTATTATTAGTTGGATCTAGCCTTAGCCTGCCAACAGCAACCTCGCCTTTACCTGTAATTTCTGTGGCAGTCTTAAACTCATGCTCACTTTTAGCAACTTCAACACCAGGGAACAGTGCCAATGCTTGGATAGCTTTTTCTCTATCAACTTCTGTTGAAAAAATAGCTCTGATTGATGCTGAATGCCCGTTCCAAACAGGAACTCTTGTAGCCAAACAAGTAATGCCAAGAGTTGGTAATGACATAATCTTGCGTAGCTCATTTACAACTTTTTCCTCTTCTGTAAAAGAACCATTTGGAAGTGGGTCGCCAATTTTTGGCAGAACATCAAGCTGAGTTACAGTTTTATTTTTCAGTTCTTGCTGAGCCTCTTTACCAGCGCCAGAGACTGCCTGCAAGGTTGTTATATGAGCCTCTAGAAGGCCAAACTCTTTATGGAGAGGCTGTAGAGCCATCGCAATTTGAATGGTAGAGCAGTTAGGGTTGGCAATAATGCCTGTTGTTAATGTAGGATTGATTTCAGGAACAACTAAAGGGATATTGGAGTCCATTCTAAAAGCCGATGAATTGTCTATCACAACTGCACCAGCTTCAACAGCAATTGGTGCATACTTTTTACTGACAGAACCTCCAGCAGAAAAAAGTGCAATCTCAATTCCATTAAAACTATTTTCATTTACAGCATGACAAACCAGTTCTTCATCACGGAAATTGAGTTTGATTCCAGCAGAGCGTTCGCTTGTCAAAAGCAGCGGTGGCGAACTCATCCAACAACACTGCTCTAACTGCGAAAGCATTGTCCTGCCAACAAGTCCACTAGCTCCAAGTATTGCGATTTTCATAAAACTCCCCTGTTGCAATTTACTGCATAGTAGCAACTTCATCGCACTTGCGCAACAACCACAATCAATGTAAAGTACCAGTCAACCTGGAGGAAATTATGCGTCGATTACTGTTTCTACTATTGCTAGTTATTGCTGGCTGCTCTGCACCTGAAAGCAGAGAGTCCACTTTCGATATTTTATTGCAATGGGAAGATCAAAGGCTTGCCCATACTGACTCTCTAGTAACCTTCCTTCAATCTGACGATGCCCATATCCGATTAGCCTCTGCAAGGTGCGCAGGTCGCATAGGTCGCAATGATGTCACTGCACAATTAATACAACTATTACAAGACCCTAGCGATAATGTAAAAAAAGAAGCTGCAATTGCATTGGGCTTCATAGACAATTTCCGCTCTGCAGATAAACTCACCGCACAGTTCAATAGTTCTCATAAAGTTGTAAGGCAGTCAATATTGTTTTCGTTTGGAAATATTGACGGAGGTGGCAAACAGTTACTTCCAATGCTAAACAAACTATCTGGAGCAGAATCTCAAACTGCTTGGGATAGCATGCGCAAAAGAGTTGGTGACATTGATAAAGGTGAACTTTCTGATGCAATTAACACAGCTATAAAACTTAACGCGACTAAACCAAATACTCTGTGGAGAGTACTACGATGTGCTGAAAAGTTGGATTCCATCCCTTTTGAAACTGAAGTAATTGAATTGCTTGCAAGTAGAGATCAAACTGTCAGAGCTCATGCCTGTAGAGTTTTAAGTAAAAGCAATTCACCTGTTGCTCTTGTTAAATTTGCTGAAAAAAACCTTCGCAATGAGCCTGATTTTGATATGATTGAAGCAATAAGATCGATTGGCAAAATTGAGGTAATGAATGAACAAGTTGCTCAGTTTTTAGGGACTGCTGTCCGTAATAGTGAACCGCATATTGCACGCACTGCACTAGATGCAATTACCACAATCGCTGCGCAGACACCGCCTAAAGTTGGTGCTTCAGATAGAATCAGCTTGCTTCCAGCATGGAGAATAAAGCTACTAAACTGTGCAGCTGACCAACTACTTCCTCTTCCAAATGAAAATAAAAAGATAAGACATCCAGTAGTCAGAGCATCAGCAGTTGAGGCTTGCTGTGCATTGCGAGGACCTGGACTGTTGAGCGAAGATGTGTGGAGTAAAATATCATTGGACAGAGATAGCTTAGTCAGACAGTCAATCTGGCGAGGCTCCTTATCGTACTGCATTACAGAAAAGAACTTTGGAGACTATGCCCCATTTATTGCTTACGGAATTCCTGAAATAGAGCTACTTGCGGCCGTTGAGAGCCTTGGTCCATTTTGGGAAAGAACTGGCAGTTCTGAAAAGTTAATTACTAAAGCATTATTAGAAGTGCTTACAGACACAAGCTTTGCGACCATTTCAGTAGCAGCAGAACAACTTGGCAACTTCCCTTCTGAGGAAAATATAATTGCACTATGCCAAACTTGGGACGATGCAAGAAGTATCGGTGCTGAAGATATCAAATGGGCTGTTTTAACTAGTGTTGACCAAATGTCTGAAAAAGGAACATCGTTATCAGACTCAACTATTGCCAAAGTAACCGCAATGATTGAAGCCGGATTTGATTCTGACTCTGCTAGGTTAAGAAAAAAAGCACGAACTGTTGCAAATAGTAGTGGCCTATTTTTGACTGATCAAATTCCATCGATTGAATCTTTAATGTTAACTTTGCCTGCACATAAACGATCACTAAAACAACCTGCCCTAACTGCTAAATTTGATACACCAAAAATAACATGTGAAACTGAGTACGGTAATTTTACTATTGAATTAAATAGTGAAGTTGCACCTAATACATGTGCTGCATTCCTATCGCAACTTGGTCAAGAATTAACTTATCACAGAGTAGTTCCTGGCTTTGTAATTCAAGGTGGTGACCCCGATGGCTCTGGCTGGGGTGGTCCTGGATACAACATCAGAAGTGAGTGGAGTGACTTGCCATACCTAAGAGGAACTGTTGGCATAGCTCACAGCGGAAAAGATACTGGTGGGAGCCAGTTCTTTATTGCTCTGACTGAACAACCGCATCTTGAAGGTAGATATACTGTGTTTGGGAAAGTGACTTCCGGGCTAAAAGTAATTGACAAAATTCAGCCCGGAGATTCATACAAACTAGTCAGTCAGACTGACGCAAAACCTTAAATAAGGTTTTCCAACTTGGGGCAGCTCCATGCATTAGAATACCGATGCGGAAGAGTTTGCCCGCGGTTTTAAGAGCAATCCAAATTGATATCGACATAAAAAACCATGAAAGACCAATCTGCCACAATGGTGGAGTTTCCATACAGATTCTGATAAACATCAGAACTGGAGAGAACAGAGGTATCAAACTCATGATTACAGCAAATGATGAGTTTGGCTCCATAATAACAAGACTCAATAGCATCATTGGAATAACATTACAAAGCATCAATGGCACAGCAAATTGCTGAGCCTCTTGAGCTGTGTTACACATTGCTCCAACACCAGCATAAAGAGTTGCAAATAGTAAAAAGCCTAACAGGAAAAACATTAAAAACGACACCAATATTGTTGGCGTTAAAAATGTTCCATCAAGTGTCATGCCTGCAATCTCGATACCACTTTTAGAACCCCACACAAGAACCAGAGACCATATTGAGAACTGAGTCAGGCCAGCCAACCCGATGCCTGCAATCTTACCCATCATTAACTGGGTTGATGACACCGAAGAAAGAACTACCTCCACAATACGACTACTTTTTTCTTCGATTACACCCATCATTGTATGTTGGCCGTACATCAGAATCATCATATACAAAATCATTATCAAAGTAATGGCGATACCAAATGTGGAGTCTTCATTAGTAGATGATGTTTCGCCAGTTTCATTAACACTTATCGGCTCCCAATCAGGGCGTGCCGACATATAAGCTTGCAAGCTATCTGGAACACCTGCTTTTTGTTGTCGTTGAGTTCTGAGGATATTGGACATCACTGGTCCCAAGGTTTTCATATTCACCATTGATGAAACAGTGCCACTATAAAACTTTAGTTTTCTACTTTCTATGTAGTCTTCAGGAATATGAATACCAACATCAAAAGAACCATCGGTAATTCCAGCAGCGATAGATTCTTCTATATTAGTTTTTATAATTTCATAATTACCTTTTTCATGATATTCCAAGACATCGTTCATCTGTGAAATAAACTTTCCTGAAGGATCATGAACTCCTACAATCCTTACATCGCTGCCGCCCATATCATCAGTAAGCATCGGTATTATAAATGTTAATGACATCAACAATGGAATCAGAAGCGTACTTAAAATGAACCCTTTTGTTCTAACTTTTTCTCGATATTCACGACGGATAATTGCCCAGACTTTCATGCTGTCACCTCCTGTCTTTGTTGATGAACTTCATTAAGAAATATTTCTTCCAAAGAAGGTCGATTAGCTGAAAATAGATCTACACTGCCTGTTTCGCGTAATTTATCGAGCAATAAATCTGTGTCAGTTCCACTAGTGATTGCCAACTTCCAAATGCCATCTTTCAATTCCATATTTTCAACACCAGGCAAATTGTCTGGTGGTGTTTCATCATTATGATAAATCACTTTTACAGTTTTCAATGGATATTCTTTTCTGATTTTCTCAAGATTGCCATCAAGTATTTTATTACCACCTTCAATTAGGCAGATTGAATCACAGATTTTTTCAGCTTCGGCAAGAATATGAGTTGAAAATATTATTGTACAGCCGTTGTCACGCTCTTCAAGAATGATATTACGCAACAACTCAATGTTCAGTGGATCAAGTCCACTAAAAGGTTCATCTAAAATCACAAGCTCTGGTTCAGGAAGAAATGTTGCAGCAAGTTGTATCTTCTGTTGCATACCTTTAGAAAGTGCATCAACTTTTTTGTCGGCCCACTCTGAAAGATCCAAGCGCTCAAGCCAAGCCTCTGCTCTTATTTTTGCCACCTGTTTAGGTACCGATTTCAATTCTGCCAAGAACACTAACTGATCAAGGCATTTCATTTTTCGGTAAAGGCCTCTCTCCTCAGGTAGATAACCTACACGATCAAGTTGATCTCTAGTCAGAGGTTGCCCATCGATTAAGATTTCTCCAGAATCGTAAAGCAGGATTCCCATAATAGAACGGATGGTAGTAGTTTTACC
>JABIBH010000076.1 GCA_018652925.1 bacterium
AACGTCTTCCTTTATCGCCATAATCCTTCCTCCGAGCAGGATTGCGATACAATTCAAGAATTGCATCACGCACCTCTTCGACAGATCCACTTCCAACACAGATCCCAGCTCCAAATCCACTCATCCCATAAGAAAGCTCAGTCCCAAAAGTCGTTACAACCGGCAGTCCAAATTTCATCATTTCGAGTAGGCGATTCCGCGATCCCGTCAAAGTACCGAGACAGCGACGATCAACATTCAATCCCACATCGGTCTCCCTATATAAATAAGGAATGTGCTTTGCCGGAACCCAACCCAAAAATTTGAATCGATCCCTATATCGCGAAAGCCCAACCAACTCTTTAAATTTCAAAAATGTTTTATTAGCCCCCTCTTCTTCATCACTCAATCCCCCGGTAGAGATGAAATAAATATCACGTGTCGAACGCCCCGATCCTGTCGAACGCCCCGAACGTGCGGCGGAAGATCGTAAAGAATGAGCAGCCCGGCTATCGTCATCAGAATCTCCCGACCCAGAATCCATAGGCTCATCCCCAACCTCAGCCATAGCCGCTTCCACTCCTTTAAACAAAGTTTCTTCATCAACCCAAGCCGAATAACTTCCAAGCCACAAAATAACAAACGCATTCGAAGGAATATCAGCTCCACTATAAGACGACGGTCCTCGGAAATATCTCAAACCAGAATCCTCAACCTCCTCAAGACCTCCAGCCGACCAAGCTCTGTCCGCAGACGGTGAGTTACGAACCGTGCGTACAATTTTTTCAATCCGATCCGACTTGAAATCTTCCAAACCATTTTCAATCGTCACAACAAACTCGCGATCAAATTCATAAGCACCCATCTTTTTCATCATCGCCAATTCTCCAACTACAGTATATTTTTGAGCTTCAGACACGACCGAAATAAAATCCGCACGAGCCAGTACATTTTCCTCAAGCCGTAAGTAGCTGCCAAGCCTTCGATCATTTCGCGTCTTGTAAGCGTCGATTTGAGCCTTTGCCATAGTCCAACCCGCCATATCCGCCCAAAACACACAATCAAACCTCATACGACTCAAAACATTACAAACATCCAAATTCACTCCAATAATCACATCGGGTTTATGCTCATCGATGATCGATTGCAAAGTCCCATATAAAGAGGAGTCGTTTTCAGAAATCTGATGATGAATAAAATTCGCACCATATTTATAATCTTTTCTTAATAAACTTTCTCGGGTCACTTTTGCGTCAGCGCCAGCTCCAGAACCAGCCGCCCCGTCCGAGCCGCCATCCGCAAACCCAAGCGATGCTTGTGTCCCAACCTCAGGTTCCAGATCTTCATCGTCATAACAATCATCCACAGCGATCGTAACCAATCTCAAATCAAGTCCACTTCGAGGAACCATCTTCGATAAAACACGCCCGTTCCTAGATCCATCTTCACCTGCCGAGCTGCCGGCCATCGAGCCGCTGGTCGAACCAGCAGCCGAACCATTCGTCATTCCTCCGGTCAACGCCTTTACAAATTGCCAAGTACGCAAACCTTCAGAAGGTCTTTTTTTTACATTGTCATCCGGCAACGGAGCATTCCCCACAAGCAGCACTCTTTTCATTTTGGTCAATTAAGGCTCTAAAAAACACACTGAACCAATTATAAAACAAAAATTAGGAATATGTAAATACCCAAACACTCAAAATCCCAAACAACAACAACGAAGCAAAGTCAAACCCACCATCTATTAGAAAAATCCAAACCCAAAATCACAAAACAAATCGAAAAAAGTCAACCACCAAAACAAAAAGCATAACAAAGACACAACACGAAAATATGTCACCTAGAAATACGAAACATTGAACCCCTCATCTAGTTGTATTTTGCGAACGTCTCGCTAGGAATTCTAACCTGAAAAACACAATAAAGTCGCGTAAACCTAGGTACATGCGCGACCAAAATAGCGCAATTATGAACAGGATAAATAATTGACGCTAACAGGTACATTTGGTAAATTTCCCGTTGACCTGAATTGTACTAGCAATATAGACGCGATAGTCGAAAAAGTGGCTTGTGTAAGCCAAAAATACGCACAAAGGGGATCAGTAAAAAGCTGTTTTTAACAGCTCATATGCTGTAATAATCCGCGAAATACCGCTTGTAGACTAACAGAACTAAAATCGCAGAATACGGAGTAGACACAAAGTAGACATACGAAACCTTTATATATATAGATCTTTGACAACTAGGGGATAAGAGCGATGCTCGCCGGCGGTGAGCGAAAGGAAGAAATAGAGTAAATAGATGTAACCAATGCTTCGCACAGCATGGATGTGCGATCACGAGATTCAGTCATTGATAGCTGACTCTAGTGATGGATGGCCGCAAGGCCGATCCAATTAAAGGTTTCCTTACCTTTATCAATCAGTTTTATTCCTCGTTCCGTTTAACAAAAAACAGAATAAAACTTTAATATATATCAAATATTCAAAAATTATCCTTAACCCGCGAATTTATGGACAGTATTCGTAGGGCAATTGCGACGTTTTCGATCGTTGCAATTCTCTCGTCATTCGTGGTGTCAACGGCTTCAGCAGCTTCTTTTGGAGATGTTGCAGCAGACGACTATTACTACGACGCAGTTGAGTCGCTAGTAGCAGACGGAATTGTTGACCCAGGTGACACTTATAATCCGGCAACTGGTCTGACCAGAGCTTTAGCAGCTAAGTACCTAGTAATGGGTGCTGGTTGGGAGGTAACAACTCACACTGAAGCTACTTTCACAGACGTGCCAACAACTCATCCACAATTTGACCTAATTGAGACCGCTGTTGATCACGGTTTCATGAACGGATATGGTGGAGACCTAGCAGGAATGTTCGGTCCTAGCGACGTTGTAAATAGAGCAGATTTCTCAAAGATGGCTGTTGCAGCTTTCGAACTTCCTGAATACACTCCAGCTACTGCAACTTTCTCAGACGTAGCAACTGACGCATACTACTTTATGTCTGTTGAAACTGCTGCTAAATACGAAGTTGTTAGTGGATACGGAGGAGCTATGGCTGGAATGTTCGGACCTGCTGATACAATCAACAGGGCTGACGGAGCTATGCTA
Source organism: bacterium (assembly GCA_018652925.1). Taxonomy (GTDB): domain Bacteria; phylum Krumholzibacteriota; class Krumholzibacteriia; order LZORAL124-64-63; family LZORAL124-64-63; genus JABIBH01. The sequence continues at coordinate 3,092 of JABIBH010000076.1, forward strand.
GTTAACAACGCTCAAACAGCTGATCTTACAGAAGATCCTGCTGATGACGGCGACGACGACGATGATGACGAACCAGATACAGTTTACGAAGGTGACCTTGAGGTTACTCTTTCAGATGACTCTCCAGATCCAGATACACTTCCTAACGGAGCAACTTCAGTTCCTGTAGCTAAGTGGGACTTCACAGCAGGTGATGGTGATGCTGAACTAGATAGACTTATTGTTCACACATATGGTGTAACATCTCTACCTACAACGCACAGCCTTTACATCTACGACGGAGTAGACAGGCTAACATCAGGAAAGAGTGTAAACAGCTCTACAAACCAAGTAACTTTCAACAACCTAGGTATAGAAATTGAAGACGGAGACACTTTGACTCTTACTTTGAAACTAGACACAGGTACTGTTGCAACTTCAACAGAAGCAGCTTTCGAACTGGAAGATGTTGATGCTGTTGACGCTGGTGACGCTGAAATCGACGGAGACTTCCCACTTCGAGCAGGAGTATGGACTCTCTCTACAATTTCTGCAGGTACAGTTCTTATTGAAAAGAACGGTACAATCACAAGCCCAAAAGTTGGAGAAGACGACGTTACAATTGCTAAGTTCAAAATTGGAGCTTCCGTAGAAGCAGCAGAAATTGAACAAATTGGACTTCTTATAACAGGTACAGTCTCAAACGATGCAGTTGAAAACCTAGAACTTTATGTTTCTGGAGAAGATGATCCAATTGCAACAGTTGATGGTTTGAACGCAAAAGACCTAGCTGTATTTGTACTTGATACTCCTTACGACATCGTGAAAGGAGATACAAAGAGCTTCACAATGAAAGGCGACTTCAACACTGGTCGTTCAGCTGACACTGTACTAGTATACGTTGACGAAACTACAGACATAGTTGCGATCGGCGGAACATACGGTTACGGAATGGCGGTAACAACCAATACTGCAACTTCAGGATACGATGGTGTGACAAATGCTTGTACTTCAGCTGCTGGAACATGTTCTTACTCTGTTCTAGAAGGAGGAGACGTTACTGTAACATCTTCAGGTCCTTCTGCGGATGATGTTGGTATAGGTGAAGACGATGTAGTTTTGATGAACTTCTCAATCACATCTGTTTCAGACATCACAGTCAAGAACTTGCCAATAATGTTGATGACAAATGGATCAGGATATGGTGATGATGGGTTAATCTCTGATGGTTTAGATGATGGAGCTACTACTACTACTGGTGATGCAGCTAATTATACAGACATCAAGATTATCAACGTAGACACAGGTTCTACATTGATGGGACCAATCGACTCAGACGTATTGAATACTTCAGCTTACGCAGGAACAGTAGCTGATAATACAGATGATGATGGTTTCTACCTATTCACAGACGAATTCGACATGGATGCTGGTGAAGAGCTAAACCTAGCTTTGACAGTTGACGTTGCTAATCTTGCTGGATTAGCTACAGGTACAATCTACGGAGCTATACAGCTTGGAGGTACGTACCCACAAATGAAAGATGTGAATAACAAGACAGTTACAAATTCTTCATCTCTTGTTCCTACGGCAAGTATCACAGGTAAAACAATGACTACTGCTTTGCCATCTCTTACAACAGCTTTGGCTGCTGTGCCAGTAGCAGGGGCTACAACACAGGTTAAGGGTCAACAAGATGTAGAGTTCGTAGGTATCACTGCATCATGTGGGGCTGCTTCAGATTGTAAACTTACCGACATTGCTTTGGTAGGATACTACGACACAGATGATGATCAAGTTTTCGCTGCAGGAGTAGAAACACAATACGTTAACGCTTCTGTAGGTAGTGTATGGATTGTAAACGGTGACGGAGAAGAAGTTGCACCAGCAAAAGCCGTTCAAAGTGATGGAGCTGTTACTTATGACAGTCTTACTTATGAAATGGAAGCAGGTGAAACAGACATCTTCTACGTAATGGGAGATCTATCTTCTAATGCTGTTGCAACTGACTACGTTGCATTCAGTATGATAACTGCAGGAATATCTTTTGAAGATGACGATGGTACTACTAGGACATCTACAGGTGCTGTAAATGGTACTACTGATGCAACAACATATGTTCTTATGTCAGCTGGAGGTTCATTGACAATTGCTGTTGACGCATCTACTGCAAAAGAAGATATCGTAATCGCAGGAGCTTCAGACCAAGAAATTAGTAAATACAAGTTCACTACTACTGACGAGCCGTTTACCGTTAAATCTCTATCGATTAACGCTAGACAAGCAGTCGCAGGAACAATAGAGGATATTGACGCTGCAGACCTTGGTGCTTACGATAACAACATTTCTTCTATTACAATTTCTTATGTAAATAGTGATGGAGATACAGAAACTAAGTCAGGTTACTTGAGTAGTGGTACTGCTGACTTCTCAGGAATGGACATGTTCATCGACAAAGATGATGATGCAGTTCTAACAGTTTACGCAGACCTAAATACTATCTCAAATGGTGCTACACAAGCAGAATACGTAGACCTGAATATTGCATTCAACGACTTCGAAGCTCTAGCAGAATCAAGTGGTGGAACATACAACGCTGACAAGCTTGATGAGGATGTTGCTGCAACATCAGATCTAGATTTTGGAACAATCACATGGATTGATTCAGCTTACGACACAGATACTGAAACTACGACAGGAGCCTTAGGAGCTTCAATGGCATTGAGTATCGACACAGGGACAGTAACAGGACTGCCCGTTGGTACATTATTGTTCATTGATGCGGGTGCGACAGGTGCTTATGTAGACACTGCTGATTCTCTATTCGTTACAACTGCTGCATGGAGCACAACAGTTCCAACAGTAACAGTTCTTGGAAACGATGACGCAACTCTAGCTACTGGTTTGAACGTTTACTTTGCACTTCCAGGTACAGGTTACCTAACTGCGGCTAAACAAATGCACGTTTACGAAACTAAACCAACTGTAACTCTTGCAACTGATTCTCCATCAGGAGACGTTTCTATGAGTTCAGCTGACACAGTATTCAAATTTGTTGTGGCAGCTAACGCTCAAGAAAAAGTTCAGATCAGACAAGAATCTGGTACCCTAAGATATGATGCTGATACAGATAACTGGGCAACCGTTGGAATGGCAGTTAGTATTAGTACATCAGTATTGGCAGAAGGTACTGCATCAGTCACTGCAACTGAGGATGCAATTTCAGCTGACACTGATTACGCATACTACGACACAGGAGCAGCATCAGCAGGTCTTGAAGGTTACGCATCTGTTAGCTTCTGGGTAAAGAGTACTGCAGCTAAAGCATCTGGAGACATACAGTGGTGTATGGACGGTGCTACAGACATGACAGCAGCGTGTGATGAGGTCCTTGAAATAGGTGCTCTTACTGCTAACACATGGACTTATGTAACACTGGCATGTAGTGCCTCAGTATGTGGAAATTCTGGTACTAGATACATCGGTGTAAACATCGAAGCTAATCCGGATAATAACAACGTAATCTACATCGACGATATCAGATTCCACGCGGCTACAGATATTAATGACAAGATCAGAGTTACACTTGCTTCTGATGCAAGTATGACTACTACAGCAGATAACATCCGAGCTTTATTGAAAGAGGATGGTTCAACTGTAGCTGAAGGAGGTATCAATATGTCATCAGCTTCGGCAGGAACTATTGATTTCTTCCCATACACTACAGACTACACAGACATTGATATTGAGAAAGGAGCTTCAAAGACCTTCTCTGTAGTTTTGAACACTTCTGAACTTATAACTGATCAAGCTGGTGTTGACGACAAGTTGACTCCAAGTATCCTACTTGGAACAGCAACTAACGGAACAGTATCAGACGGAAGTTTCAAATGGTATGACACTAATGCACAGGTTACATGGCTTGGAAAAGTAAGTAACTCAACATTCAATGGTGATACATTGAAGTACTAGTAATTACCTTATGAAGATTACAGTGTAAGAATAAGAGTATAGCGAAAATATAAAAAACCCCACTCATCCGAGTGGGGTTTTTTTTTGTAAAAAAAAAGAGATACAGGTATAATCACCAAGAGATAATTTAACCAAAAATAAAATGAAAAAAACAATTCTCACAATGGTTTGCATAGGGCTCATAACTCTTACAGGATGTACAGGTTCTAAATGGACAAAAGACATTTCGGCTATGCCAGAAGAACAAAAAGCACAACATCTCGCAGCAGTAGAAGAAAAACTAACAATTATTGATGAAGTCCCCACTGACAGTGGCGCTCACTTTGAACTAGCTTTTCATTATGAGGCATTAGGAGAATACAAGGATGCAGTGAAAATTTACAAACAAACATTAGAGTTAGATCCAGGACACATTGTTGCTATGAACAATGTGGCAGGAATTTATGAAGAAGTAGGTGATTACGAGGAAGCAGCTATGTACATAAAAAGGTTGTATGAACTAAGACCAGCAATCCCTGAAGTAATAAAAGACACAATAAGAATCCTTCTCAAAGCAGGAGAAACAGAGAACGCCCAGGCCGCTCTGGAAAATTTCGCTTCGATAGCAAGCACCCAGGGCTCTCAAGAGATGAATGATATTGCAAGCGACCTATTCAAGGAAATTGTTGACTATAAAAATAACAACAAATAATTAATCTTTTAAACCCCCACCTCCTATGAATTTCAAAAAAACGATTGCTTCAGTAGCAGTAGTTTCTCTCTGTCTACTAAACATTGGAATAGCAAGCGCTCTTCCAACAATTCAGTCCGCTCTAGATGAAACCTTCAGTAAAAACCAGGCTCCGGAACAGCTTTCAAACATAACCATCACAGAAGACGCAGAAGAAAGTTTTATAAAAGAAGGAGTCCTGAAAATTACAATTCCCGACACTTTAGAAATGATTTTCGACACCGAGAGAACAGTTTTAGAATTTACCGTATTCGGTACAGCAGTTGATAATGGGAAGGTTCTAGCAGAGCCAGTCCTCACCTTTGAAGACGGAGATAAAACATTGGTTGTACCAATTGAAGAAGACTTTGAACCTGGTGAAGTCCTAACAATTACAAAGTGTTATGTAGAGGGGTTTCACTCAACATCAATCAGCTCAGATCATCTAGAATTAACAGTCAATGATGACCCAACTATATATGAAGATAGTGCCGATCTTAATATAACAATTAGTACTTACTCTGACAGTCGTGATCCAGACGCACCTAGTAATATTGAAATACAAGACACAGAAGGTGGTGTCAAAATGACTTGGACCGATCCCACCGATCTAGATTTATACAGAATAAAGATCCTACGAGGCAAAAATGATGCGCCTGTTGATGGGACTCCATACGTGGAAGTTCTTCCAGGAGAAGAAGAATACATCGATACAGACGTTGTAGAAGGAGATACGGTCAAATATATGTTCAGGGCCAGCGATGGGCCTAATACAGGCGACACGACGGTAGAGCACGTATTTGTTGTTGGTTCAACAATTGTAGAAGAGCCAGAAGCTGAACCAGAGGTGGAACCAGTTGTCGAAGACACAGACGAAGATCCTGAACCAGTTCTCATAAACGAAGAAGGTTTCTGCACCTTAGAATATCTCCCAGTCTGTAGTGCAAATGGAGTCACGTATCCAAACTCATGCGTAGCAGAAAAAAGTGGAGCAACTGTTGAAACAGAAGGAGAATGTGAAACCCCATACTGTGAAGTCACAGACGAACCAGTATGTGGAGTAGATGGAATTACCTATCCAAACGGATGTTCTCTGGAAAAGAACGACATAATGAAGGCATACGACGGGGAGTGCGATATAGAGTATTGTCCTGTTGAATACGAACCTGTATGTGCTGCTGACGGAGAAACCTATACGAATGAATGTGTGGCCGAGAAAGCAGGAACTGAAATGTCTACGTTTGGAGAATGTTCAGAAACAGAGGATGAACCTTTGTTCACTGATACGGAAACCCATTGGGCAAAAGACAAAGTAGAATCAATGGCAGAAAAAGAAATAGTAGAAGGAAA
>JABIBH010000077.1 GCA_018652925.1 bacterium
AGGGTTAGTATTGAACTGCAATTCCATCGACTTGGGAATAGCTCCTGCTTCTGGAGACTCCAGCATTGCTGTTACAGCAGCCAGATTTTCGTCAGTTACAAAAACAGGGGTTCCAAACCAGTTGGCAAACTGTTCATTGAACAGCAACTTGGACATAAATGGATGGTCAGCAATAAACTCTTCATCAAAAAGTTCCTGATCATCTGAAGGCAACGCCTCAAGACCTTCCATAGCTGTTTCGTCTTCAACTACTTCAGCTTCTACAACAACTTCCTCAGCTTCACCAAGAGTAGCTGTTGCTTTAAATGCTTTATCCAGTTTTTCAAGAACTGTCTGATAGTCCTCAACTGGACGAACCAGTTTGAACTCCAGGCGAGCAGTAGTACCGATCAGGTTCTTGGCTCTCTCAACATCCTGCATTCCAGGAAGCTGAACAATTATTCTGGTAGTGCCCATAGGTTTGATGTCTGGCTCACTAACGCCAAACTGATCAATCCTGTTACGCAAGATTTCAACTACACGGTCAAGAGCGTCCTTGGCCTGAGCAGTTGTCATTCCCTGATCATCGATTTCCAGGACGATGTACATCCCACCCTCAAGATCAAGTCCCTTACGGATAATCTTGCCGGATTCGATTTTTTCAATTTCAGCTAGAAGCTCAGGATTATCCTTTGCCTCGATGCGCATTTCATCAGTGATTTGTGTTACTTGCCAGGTTGGATACAACCACCACAGCGACACAAGTACAACAGCAATAATTATCGCTGACCTGACTTTCAGGGTTTGTTTCATGGGTACCTCTTCCAGTCTTAAACAGACACGATTGCATTAACAATCACGACAGTAAAAAACACGCCACTTGCGTGCTTCTAACATTACAAAAATTCAGTATCGTCAAGCGACGATGGAAATCCGACTAGTATTATAATATCTACACTATTTCCAGTCAATCCGGAACCGTAGCACCCTGCAAAGCAAACATTTCCGACAAAGTCACAAATCTGATGCCTCTGCTAACCAATTCAGGGATTTCTTTCTGCAAAACAGCTACAGTATTGGCATGAGGGTGGCAAATTCCGACAACCATACCATTGCGCAAAGCAGCTCTTTCAAGTTGTCCCAGCAGCCTGCGAACTTCCTGTTCTGACGACTCACCCAAATCAAGGAAAGTATAGTTATACAGGTATGGAACATCTTCTGCCAGTGCTGCATCTTCAGCAACAGACACACGTGTAGTTCTGCTATCAAGAAAGAACAGGTCACGCTTTTTGAGTTCTGTCATCAGACGCTGCATTGTTTTTTCATCGGCAGTAGCTTTACTACCCATGTGGTTATTAACTCCCACAATCCCCGGTAATGAGTTCAAGGCATCGTCCAGCAGATTGCCAATCTCTTTTTCACTGGATTCGGTTGTAACAGGATTTCTGCCAGCGTTTACTGTCTCGTCAAACGGCTGCATCGGCAAATGCAAGATTATTTCACGTCTTCGGAGATGCAGGTCCTGGTTGGCCCCGGAAAGTGAGAAACGAACTGGACAGCCTGCGTCCAAACGTTGTTTCAACGGTCCACTGCCACTTGCCTGTTCAGGCAAGGCAAGCTCAGTGCCTCGCAAGGCGAATCGACGAGAATATGATTGGTCAGGAATAATTGCCATTGTAAATGGAACATTCATATTGAGTAGTGCTTTGGTTCTGGCATTGTCATAGTATCCCCAGTCATCCACAACCAGAGCTATTGTCGGAATATCGGTTGGTCCCAGAAGTTTTGTGACAGTCATTAAATCACTTGGCTGTTGCCAGCGAACATCAACTTCTGCCGCTTCAGCAGGATAAAGCACCAACGTGTGTGTAGCTGCCCCTTTTACACCCAAATCCAGGCGCATAACTTCCAGTTCACGTCCTTTTGCCCTGCCACGACGCCAGGCAGAAGCAGGCTTTTCCAATCGTTCTCCCCAGAGAGTTCTGGCACCTATAGGTTCAATCGATTTCTCGATATCCAATACTGCTTCCCAGTAGGACACATCTTCAGGAACTGGCACAGTAAGACAGCTGATACTGTCGTTGCCATCAATGTAAAAATATATTGAATTTGTAGCACCATATTTAGCAAGGAGATTGCTCAAAGCTGTATCGATATTACGGCGCACTTCACCATGATAACGTCCAACTCCTATTTGCAATAGTGCAGATCTGCCACTGGCAGTGCCGCTCCAGGAGTAAATCCCAAAACCGGTAATTACAAGCACAACAATGGTACCTGCAATAAAGCCAAACCTCTTTTTGAGTTGAGCTTGCTTCTTTTTGCTGGTTTGCTTTTTCTTTTTAGCGGCTTTGCGCTTGTTTTTCTTTTTATTCCATGGAAACATGTCGCAACAGTAACCTCGGCAACCCAATCAGCCAACAACAGAATGATATTTACATAAAAAAAGCCCCGAGTTTTCACTCGGGGCATTCAATATTCAAATGATTAGGTTCAAATTATTGTAATAGATCTTCCTGACCAATAATGTACCAATGAGTACGAGTTGTGCCATCATCCTGAAGTTCTTCAACTGGCTCCACATAGAAATGCTGAGTTGTTTGAATAGTGAACGTGTGCTCGCCACCGACTTCAGAATAGACCATATAAATATTATATAGCGCCCTATAGGCCTCAGGGAAATAAATATGATTTGCCGCTTCCTGTTGCCAGACTCCACCATTTGTCCAGTCAGAAATGGAGATATCCTGCAACCCGGGCTGAGTTCCATCTTCAGTTGTATGTGAGTTACCAGAAAAAGTCCGCTCCATTACCTCCAGATCCTCTGATCTTTCAAAGTAAGAATTGGGAATTTCAAATTGATCTGCATCAAAATCAGTAAAAACAAACTTGAAGTCAGGATGCAGGCAATCTCTGTAACCGTTGATATCCATCTCTTCGTATGCGATCTTGAGATTTCCCAAAACTATTTCTTTGGTGTCCGGGAAGTCATATTCTGGTGGCTCATTACCTGGTGGTGGTCCAGTATCGTCGTCAGGCGAAAATATACAGCCTGTAAGGCTGAACAGTGCAATGAATGCCAAAAGCACCGTTAAAAAAGTAATTTGTCTTCTCATGAGGTAGTCCTCCGTCTTCCAAAATATACACCATTTTTTGTGGTGTTGAAACATTTAACATCGTATTGTATCATTGTAGCATATCAATTGATCTTGTCAACTACCTCCGGCTGCAAGAAATGCTCCTCTGCGTTGCCCAATAGTTGGCAACAAGCCGCCTGATTCTGGATCATTTTCGCCATTTTCGTCAGTCCAGCGTTTCAGTTTCCAGAAAGTTCCGTCCACAATGAATTCCAAAGTAGCTGTTGCCCTGTAGGGAACCGTACTTCCACCCGACTCTACTTCAATAGCATAAACATACCTAAGTTCCGCAAAACTGCCAGACCAGTCAGTATGTAGCTCCTCTGCAGTAAGATCGGCAGATATTCCTGCAACATTGTTGAAAAAGTTGGTTATGAACTGAATTTCCATTTCCCGATTCCAAGTTTCCCAGTCAAGTCCTGGATAATTGGCCTCGGTACTGCTATCAGGCTCATAAACAAAATCTTCAGCAATTTGTCGCTCATAACCGGATGCATCTGTATGTTGGAAAGCACTTTGAAGATTTGCCAACACAAATTCAGGCTCCGACTGCTCCAGGTAGTTAATATCAGCTCCACCTGGTAGAGCAGCAACTCGTGGCTCAAACAGACATCCACCAAGGAATGTAACTGCAATTAGTATGCCAGTTAACACTAAACGCATCAAAACCCCCAACTAAAGTGGATATCGGCATCCCAATAATCAGCATTGTATGCCTGCACACTTGGTCCATGGGCATAAATTTTTCTTATTTCTACATGTAATTTTTTGTTACTCCCAAAGTCCTTTTTGGCAATTCCACCAACCTTGATTTCTCCACTACGACGGTAACTCATCGGGTTTGCCAACCCGAATCGCTCTTTTTCATCATTCGATTTATATGTTGTGGCATCAAGTGTAAGCCAATTGGTTATTTTATATGTCATAGCAAAATCAACTTTGTTGATCTGCTGAACCTGTTCACGGAAGTAATAACTTGCACCAGAAGCATCACTACTGGTTTCTATAGCATTGGTTTTTATATTGTGATCATGACGCAAAACTACTTTCAGGCGCTGATTTGGTTCAATAATTACTTCAGTATTGAGATTACCACGCTTGTTGTAGCCATCATCCTTGTTGACAGTCTCCATATATGAAAAAACGTAATCAGTGTACTGAATCCAGACACGGAAGTTCTGATTGATTTTCAGCCAAGAAGCTATCGGCAAATGATAACCTGGCGATATTTCATATGAATCCTTGATATTATTATTGGATGATTTCTCACGCATGATTGACAAATCTTCCAAATGTTTGTAATCAAAAGCAAGAGATACGGTAGCATCGTTGTCGAACCGTGTTTCCATTTTGGAGTTCAAGGAAGTATCCAACCTGTCACGATCATTTGTATTAAATCCACCTTCAGCAATTTCCTGTGCCAATGATGTATTAAAATTTGAACGCAGAGTTGTGTGCTTGAATAAGTCCCTGCCCCAGTCTATGGCAAAATCACGTCGACGAGAAATCTGTTTACCACGTGAGCTGATTGCCCCCTGATAAGTTTGGTCGTCCCATTTCCAGAGCCAACCATAAGTTACTTTTACACTGTCCCGCCTGGTAATCCTGACTCCCATTGTCATATTAAATTTGTCTTGCTGTCTTTCCTTGCTTCCAGCACTGCTGGCACGGAAACTGTTCTCTGATATATCTCTGGAAATTGTAGTTTGCAGGCTGGC
>JABIBH010000078.1 GCA_018652925.1 bacterium
AGCAGCAGTGTCTGTGGACCACATCATTGTAACCACAACAAGTGCAAGCACTGAGAATAACATTAATCCTTTTTTCATTTTCCCCCCTCCCATCGTTAAAACAGAACTCATAGTATCACGGTAGGATAAAAGCGTCAATCAGGAGATGTCTTTAATAGCAAGGCGAGGTTATCAACCTGTGAAACGAATCTGAGCGAAGCGAAGAGCAGCCCGTGTCATTACTGACACGGGCTGCGGTGAGTTAAGCAGGTTGTATGATCTAGCCGTTCTTAGTGGCAAAATCACCCATGAAATCTGCCAACGCTTGAGCGCCAGCAACAGGCATCGAGTTGTAAACAGATGCACGGCATCCACCAACTGATCTGTGGCCTTTTAAACCGCTCATGCCAGCTTCAAGAGCTTCAGCAATGAACCGTTTTTCCAAGTCCTCAGTTGGAAGGCGGAAAACGATGTTCATGTTTGAGCGTGCAGCTTCTGGAACTGGACATTTGTAGAAACCGCTGTCTTTTTCCATAGCTCCGTAAATCAAACCTGCGCGTTGGTTTGCAAGATCTGTTGCAGCATCAACTCCACCAATCGATTTCAACCACTTCATTGTTTTGCCGACCATGTAAATCGGGAAAACTGGAGGAGTGTTATACATGGAATCTTTTGGTGCATGCGTGCTGTAGTTCAGATATGCAGGCAATGTGTCAGGACATCTTTCCATCAGATCGTCACGAACAATTGCAATTGCAACACCGGCAGGGCCAGCATTTTTTTGAGCACCTGCGTAAAGCATGCCGAATTTATCGATTGGCATCTTGCGGCTCATAAAGTCTGAGCTTATGTCGCAGATAATTGGGACATCGGTGTCAGGGAATTTTTTCCACTGGATTCCACCGATAGTTTCATTACTTGTCATGTGCAAGTAAGCAGCATTTGGGTCAACTTCAAGAGATGAAGGGTCTGGCAAATCCAGATAGTTGACATCCTTGCCATCAAAGATAACACGAGTGTCACCAACTTTGGCTGCATCGGCGTAAGCTTTCTTACCCCAAGTACCTGTGACGGTGAAGTCACAGCTCTGTCCAGCAGGCAGGAAGTTCATTGGAATCATGGCGAACTGCATAGTTGCGCCACCACCAAGGAACATGACTTTGTAGTTATCTGGAATTTCCAGAAGTTCGCTGATCAGGGTCATAGCTTCGTGATGAACTTCATCGTAAGGTTTGGAACGATGGCTCATTTCAATGATGCTCATGCCGTTGTCTTTGTAATCGACAAATTCTGCAGCTGCTTCTTCGATAACTGGAAGAGGCAGGGTGCATGGACCGGCGCTGAAGTTAAAAATACGACTCATTACAGACCTCCAATAAAGTCAGTTACAATAGCCAGAGTTTCAGCAGCTACTCGGCCCAGATTTTCTTTACTGCTTGCTCCAAGGTGAGGAGTCATCTGAACATTTGGAGCTGAAAGTAGAGGGTAATCTTCTGCTGGTGGATCGCTTGGCCAGACATCGGTTGCATAGCAGCGAACTTTGCCACTTTCCAGTGCCGATTTCATATCGTCAGCATGAACACAGCCACCACGACCAGTGTTAACAAAGATAACACCATCTTTCATTTTACCAATCATGTCTGCGTTGATCATTTCCTTGGTGCCATCGATCAGAGGAACGTGCATTGAAATGTAGTCAGCCCCTGCAACCATTGCATCCAGGGAGTCTATCATTTCAGCATGGTCCGAGCTGTCTACAAATGGATCAAAAGCAGTGACTGTCATGCCAAATGCAGCAGCACGCTTGGCAACTTCAGTAGCAATATTACCGATGCCAATCAGGCCCAGAGTTTTGCTGTGAAGTTCCGTTCTCTTGAGTTGTTTTTTCTCCCACTTGCCATCTTTCATTGTGTTGTGACCAACAACAATATTGTTTGGCACTGAAAGCATCAGAGCAAACGCAAGTTCAGCAACAGCGATGCTTGAAGCAGTAGGAGTATTGGAAACTTTGATTCCTTTTTCAGCAGCATATTTCAGGTCAACATTGTCAAGTCCAACGCCACCACGAACAACCAGTTTCAGGTTTGGAGCATTGTCAATGTACTCGCGTGTGACTTTGGTTTTACTGCGAATCAGAATAACATCGGCTTCCGGGATACGATCCTTGTCAGTTGTGACTTCGCCAAGAGCTTCCAGTTGTCCAGGTAGCGCATCGTCAAAGGGATCGGAAATAAGAATTAACATGACTTATCCTTTCAAGCTGCGGACTACAACGCCGCTGCGTAATTTGGGTTCAAACCAGGTAGATTTAGGAGGCATTATTGCATCAGCATCTGCAATTGTCATCAGTTGTTCAACACTTACAGGGTAACACGAAAAAGCAACAGCCGCATCAAGGCCACATCTGCGTTCCAGTTCATCTGTTCCGCGAATTCCGCCAACAAAATCGATGCGATTATCAGTTCGCGGATCACCAATTCCGAGCAATGGTGTCAGCAGGTTGCTTTGCAGGATTGCAACATCCAGGCCTTCAACAGGGTCGTTAGCAGGGAAGCTGCCATCCTTTGCAGTAAGTCTGTACCATTTGCTATCGAGGAACATTCCAAACTGATGAGCAGATTCTGGAGCAGCAGGACCTTCTGCAACTTCAAATTTCTCAGCAGCTTTTTCCAGAAGCTCAGCAGCAGTCAAACCGTTCAAGTCTTTAACCACGCGATTGTAACCCATGATTTTCAACTCATTGTCTGGAAATAAGACAGCCAGGTAATGATTGTAAGGCTCATTGCCAGTGTGAGCTGGATTGGCATCGCGCATAAGGTTGCGAACTCTATAACCAGAAGCTGAGCGATGGTGACCATCGGCAACATAGGTTGCAGGTATCTCACCAAAGGCTTCCGAGATACTGTTGATATCATCTTCATCTGCAACTACCCAAACCTTATGACCGATACCGTCATCGGCAGTAAAGTCATAGACCGGATCAGTGTTATCACAAATGTTGTTTACAAGCGCAGAGACTTTTTCTGTATTGCGATATGTCAATAGAACTGGCCCTGCATTTGCTTGCAGAATCTCAACATGTTTTGCTCTGTCGTCTTCTTTTTCACGACGGGTAAACTCATGTTTTTTAATCAGTCCATCTTCATATTCCTGAGCTGAAACACCAGCAGCGATACCGCGTTGGGAATCGCCATCCATTGTCAGTTCATAGATGTAGAAGCAGGGGACTTCATCCTGAATCAGAGTACCTTCAGTAACCATTTTATTGAGGTTGTCTGCACTGAGTTGGTAAACATTTTGACCATGAACATCAGCATCAACAGGAAGATCGATTTCAGCTTTTACAACATGTAGAAAACTGTGTGGATTGTCCGATGCCATTGCGCGGGCTTCATCGGAATTAAGGACATCGTAAGGAGGGCTTGCCACCTTTTCAACGAGTTCCGGATTTGGGCGTAATGCCGGGAAGGGTCTGATATCTGCCATTTTTGGCTCCTTTTCGTTAAATGCAATTACATACGTAATAAGCACTCTGAAAGCGTTTAAATCAAGGTGTACGTTAAAAAGAAAACATACAAGTTATAGTGAAGTTGGCTCCGGCACAGTCACCTTGGAAAGTGCAGCACCTGGGTCTTTCAAACCGTGGCCTGTGACCATTACAACAATTCTTTCTTCGCCTGTAATTAAGCCCATTTCCCTGGCTTTCAGCACACCGGCAAATCCTGCTGCACCACTTGGCTCTGCAAAGACTCCAGCTTTACTTGCCAGTAGATGAATTGCCTCAAGAATCTGATTGTCACTTACAGAAACAAATCCACCACCTGTTGCCGATACTCTTTTCCACGCCTTGATTCTGTTGCGAGGTGTTCCTACAGCTATTGAATCTGCCAGAGTGTCGGGAGTCATCGATGGGATAAGCTCCAGTATTTCCTGGCCATTCATATCACTGTGATTGGTATGGTTCTGCCAGGCAGTAGTAAGAGGGGAAGCACCTTCAGCCTGAACACCAAATACTTTTGGTAGTTTATCAATCAGGCAAATCTCGAAAAGTTCACGTAATGCTTTTGCTATTGAAGAGACAATACAGCCATCGCCAGTAGGTACGAAAATCACATCAGGCAGTTTCAGACCGAGCTGTAAGATGAACTCAAGCGCAGCGGTCTTTTTACCTTCAACCAACAGTGGATTGTAGGCACAATTTCTAGAGTACCAGTTATGCGCGTTGATTTCCTGGATTGAGAGATCAAAGGCATCGTCATAAGTACCATCAACTCTGATAACATCGGCGCCATGGAGAAGCAGTTGGGCAAGTTTTGCTTCAGGAGCTGATGCAGGGACAAAGATTGTGCAACT
>JABIBH010000079.1 GCA_018652925.1 bacterium
AGTGGTCTCGCTGCGAAAAAACGGAACGGCTTGCTGATTAGCCTGAGCAGCAGTTGCAATAACTGCTGCCAACATAAGACTGGTTCCAAGAGCAAGCGCGATTAAAGCACGTCTCATTTAATTAGAATCATTCTCCTCGACTGTTTCATGCCCATGGCATGTAGTTCATAGAAATATACACCGCTTGCGGCGGGGCGGTCGTTGTTGTCTCGACCATTCCAAGCGGACTCGTGGCGACCTGCCGGGAGGTCACCCAGGGTGATATGCTTCACCGCTCTACCCTGCACATCCCTGATTATTAACTCAGCAGATGCAGGTTCGTCAAGCATGAAAGCTATTGTTGTCGATGGATTAAATGGATTTGGATAGTTACCAAGAAGCTGGAATGACGCTGGAGCATCAACTCCAGTCTCGCCACAGCCAGCACCAATATAACCACAGAAATCGCCACAAAGATCAGCTGCAGGGCTTTCACTTCCCGGAACATACATTTCAGGATCACCACAGAACAGAGGGTCAGCAGAAATGTTGTTACCGGAATCGATGCCACAAATTGCATCACCTCCAGCATTACCATAAATATTGCTGCAGGAAACAGTTGGTGAACCACCAAAGGAACAATAAAGAGCCTCACCAGCAGTAGAATTCAAAATCATGCTGTATTGAATTACAGGATCTGCGCCATACTGGAAGAACATTCCACCAGCAGAACCTACAGTTGAGTTTTCGATAATGGTACAATGATCAAAGGTAGCAGACGGAGATGCTGTACAATCTACGCCTCCACCATCGCCATAAACACCTGTCAAACTGTTACGGGCAATCAGACAGTATTCAATCAGAGGAGTTGATCCGTTAACAGAAATACCGCCACCAAGTGAATTGTCACCTGAGGCTATGTTGTCGTTGATTCTACTATTTGAAAGTGAACCACCAGAGTTGTTCAGATAGCTGACACCACCACCATAACCTAAAGTGGTATTACCATTTATCTCACAACCACTGATTGTTGGGCTTGAACCTGTTACACAAATTCCGCCACCATTTCCATACGCTGCATTGATAACATTTCCGGTAATTGTGCAATAAAGAATTGTTGCGTCACTCTGGTTACGAATGAAAATACCAGCGCCACTTGGTGCTTCATTATTTTCGACGATACAGCTTTCAATAACCGGGGAGCTGAATTCTTCAACAGAGATTCCGCCTCCCTGTTTTGCTTCGTTATTATAACAGTGTAATCTCAATAAAAATGGAGAGGCATTGTCATAGCAAATCAGCCCGCCATCAAGATTTTCGGTAATTTTGACATCGCTGATAACAACATCATTCCCAACTTCACGAATTAAGATACCTGCACCATAAATAGCAGCATAGGCACCACGAACCTGAAGATTTTCAACACTACAGTTTGAAACAGCTTCAATAAATATTCCACGCCCAATACCCTGTGCATCGATAATTGTGGCATCAGGACCAGCACCACGTAAAGTAACGCCAGTTTTCATAATAACGCATGCAGGAGTACTTTCAGGACCTTCAGTTTCATGAGTACAGTCGTTATATGTTCCTGCATCAACCAGAACAACGTCGCCAGAGGATGCTGCCTGAACTGCATCATGAATCTGGGCATAGTCACCGGGAACATAAATTGTTGCAGCCAAAGCAGGCAGCGCAAAGAGCAAGAAGGCAATCAAGGTTGCGTTCCTTAACATAGGAAATCCTCCAAAGAAACTTATTTTGAATACATGGTCATCTGGCGGGAATGATGACTCGAACTCGCATTATAACATATAATTCGGTGATTGTATGTAATAATGTGCAATTATTCAGTGTCATTCATTTAATCCCACAAAAAACGCCTGCCCCTCTTCACAACACACAATATATAGTGTATAATATACGCACGATCATAACTTTGACCGCGTTCCACCCCGATGGCTTACCCCGCCCCATCTCAGGAATTCGCAACCTGGAGGCATCATGCGCTCTCGACTAACTGTCGTATTTTTCTGTTTACTCTTGTCTATCTCTGCATTTGCTGCTGAAGTTCAGCAACAAGTTTTGGCTTTGGATAACTCTATTGCCGACACCAAACCTGCAGTCACTGTTATAAGTGAAACTGCTGAAGGTTTAACACTTGAGTTTACTCTTCCTGAAATTACCAGAGAAGATGTAACTATCGCAGGTGAATCATGGCAACATTTCTCCATCAAGGGTGGCGAATTCCGTGGTGACAATGGCGAGCCTGGTCTTCCTACATTTTCAACTTTGGTAACTATTCCAGATATTGCTGGCGTTTCAGCATCGTCATCAGTTGTTTCTTCAACTGTTATCAGCGATGTTAAAATTCTTCCAATTCAGAACGATGGAGAAAGTTTTGAAGTCGACAATGTTGCATACAGCAGAGCAACACAACTTAGTGCAGCCGAGGTTGGCAGCCCTTCAATGATGGGTAACCTGCGTGTTGTTCAAGTTACTTTCAATCCTTTGAGCTGGAATCCGGAAACAGGGGAAGCGACTGTTGCTTCAAGAATCAGTGCAGAGATTAATTTCTCAGGTATTGATCGTACAAATTCACCAGCAAGACACAACACAGTCATTACCGAATCATTTGACAACATGTATCGCAATTCGGTTGCCAACTATGATTCTGATTCCAGGGGCGTAACCGTAGACCGTGGTACTTATCTGATCATACACCCTGAAAATTCTACTGTTTCAAACCTGTTAAAGCCGCTGGTTGGCTGGCGTGAAGAGCTGGGTTACAACGTAATCGTTGCTACAACAACGCAAACTGGAACAAGTACAACTTCAATCAAAAACTATATTCAAAACCAGTATGACACTTTGCAGACACCACTTGAATTTGTGACTCTGGTTGGTGATGCCAACGGTTCAGTTACTATCCCAACCTTCACTGAGAATCTCAGTGGTTATGGTGGCGAAGGTGATCATAGTTATACCTGCCTTGAAGGTGGCGATGTACTTTCTGATATTCACCTGGGACGTATCTCTGTTTCCAGTACAACTGAACTTGAAACAGTTATCGATAAAATCGTAACTTATGAAATGATTCCTCCAACAAGTGCCGATCCAGGCTGGTTTGACAGAGCACTTCTTGTTGGCGATCCATCTGCAAGTGGTATCACTACTATTTATGTAAACCAATGGGTAAAAAATGAACTGCTCAACTTTGGTTATACTCAAATTGATACTGTCTGGAGTGGAAACTTCTCCACTGCAATGATGAATGGTGTTGGAGACGGAATTTCCTTCTTTGGTTATCGTGGTTACTGGGGTATGAGTGGCCTTAACTCTACAAACATTATGTACATGGACAACGGCTATGAGCTGCCATTTGCAATCCTTCTGACTTGCGATACAGGTACTTTTGAATCTGATGGCAACTGTAATAGTGAAGCGTTTCTCAGGGCTCCTAACGGTGGCGCTGTAGCTAGTATTGGAACAGCAACAACAGGAACACACACTCGATATAACAACTGTGTTTACACGGGTATTGCTGATGGAGTAATCAACACTGGTGATTTCAGAGTTGGTCCTGCCGTTACTTATGGCAAGTTAGCAATGTACAACAACTACAACCTTTCTGAACCAGATAAAGTTGAAATCTGGTGTGTCTGGAACAACCTGATGGGTGATCCTGCTACAGAAATGTGGACATCACTTCCTGATGATTTTGCTCCTGAAAATGCATCGGCAATCCCAGCAGGTGCAACTTCATATAATGTTGTTGCCCTTGACTCATATGGTGCCCCTGTTCCAAATGCAATGGTTGTGCTTCTGAAAGACGGAATGGGTTCTGTTCACGGTAGAACCGATGACAATGGTAACGTTACATTGCCAATGACTGGTCTTACTGAAGGCACAATGAAACTGACTATTACCAGTCATGACATGGTTCCTCACAGACAGGATATCACTGTTTCTGCCAATGCAAATTATGCTGGTGTTTCATCTTTCAGTATCAATGGCGATGGCCAGGCAAATCCAAATGAGTCTGCTACTTTGAGTATTGATATGCTCAACTATGACTCAACTCAAATGGGCAATGTTTCTGCTGAACTTTTCAGTAGCAATCCTTATATCAACATTGTTTCTGGATCTGTTGCTTTTGGCACTGTTGCTTCTGGAGCAACTTTTGCTGGTGACTATGACATCCAAATTTCTGCCGACTGCCCGGGTGGATCTGACATCATGCTTGAAATGGTTGTCACTTCTGATGGCGGTTCATGGACTTCCGGCGTTCCTGTTGAAGTCTTCGGTGCCGATGCCAGTTTAAACCTGGTTACATTCTATGTTCCTGGCAATGACCTTGATCCTGGTGAATCAGGTGCTGTCACTGCATCACTTGTTAACGATGGAAACCTTGCTACCGGTTCATTCACCGCAACTCTTTTAAGCAGCAGTCCCTGGGTGACAGTTTCAGACCCAACTGGTACTTACGCTTCCATCGCTCCAGGTGGACATGCAGACAATAGTGGTGACCAGTTTGCTGTCTCAGTTTCAAATGACTGCTATCCGGGACACATGGCAAACTTCACAATCGAAATCACATATGCTGATGGTAGTGAAGATATTGCTGAATTCTCAGCCAATGTTGGAACCGTATCTTCATCTGACCCGGTTGGACCAGATGGATATGGTTACTACATTTTTGATGATACCGATACTGATTACGGCTTTGCTCCAGTCTATGACTGGCACGAAATTTCAATTACTGGTACAAGTGTTGGGCTGAATGACAATGGTTGGGAACAGGACGATACCAAAACTCTGGATATGCCATTTGATTTCCAATACTACGGTGAAGTTTTCAATAAAATTTCAGTTTGTTCAAACGGTTGGGTTGCACCTGGTACTACTTCACTGCAGAACTATCGTAACTGGGCATTGCCTTCTGTAGGTACTGCAAACGGTTTGATCGCTGCATTCTGGGACAACCTCACAACTGACACAGGTGGCGTTTATTACTATCACGATACTACAAACAATCTGTTTATTATCGAGTGGGATAATGTCAAAAACTACCTGAATCGTTACGAAACATTCGAGATTATAATTTATGACCCAGCTCATTACCCAACTGACACTGGTGATTGTATGATCGACATCCAATACCAGGCTGTTGACAACTACGACACTCAGAATGGTTATGCTACAGTTGGACTGCAAAACCTTGACCGCTCTGATGGTCTTACTTACACCTACTGGAATCAATACGCAGCAGGTGCAGCAACACTGTCAGCTGGCAGAGCACTCCGCTTTATGCCAGTGGCTCCAACTGCTCAAGGAACTATTGCAGGTCACATCGATATTGCAGTGCCAGTTTCCCGAGCAGCATCAGGTGTAACTGTTGCCGTTCTTGGCAGTGGAAGAATTTTCACTTCCGATGTAAATGGTGATTACATGGGTGGCGTTCCTGTAGGCACATATGATGTTGTTGCCTATCACGCAAGCCTTGAGTCTGATACTCTCTTCAATGTTGAAGTTCTTGAGGGTCAGACAGCTACTTGTGACTTCACTATGATGGATATTGCTGGACCTGAATTTATAAACACAACTGTTTATCCAGGCACAGATAACACAACCGGTCCTTATGTAATTCAGACCAACGTTACTGATTTCAGTGGCATCGGTGAACTGCATTTCTATTACATGACAAGCGGTAGCACTCAGGTTTATGAACTTGCTCTTACTGACCTTGGTAACGACGATTATCAGGCTGAAATTCCTGGTCAGGTGCTTGGCACTCGTGTTCGTTACTGGTTAACTGGTACCGACACTCAAGGAATGTTCTCAAGCGATCCTGAGACAGGCCCAGTAGATAGTTATTCGTTCCGTATCGATCAGGAAATGTCATTCTATCATGACATGGAATCAGACAGTGGCTGGACTATTGGCGCAGCAGGTGACGATGCCACAACTGGTATCTGGACTCGCGTAGATCCTAACGGAGTTGTAGAAGGAGCCACACAGATTGCTCCTGAAGACGATGCTACTCCAGACCCTGGTACCATGTGTTTCATAACAGGACAAAGTCCTCCAGGTTCTGCACAAGGTACTGAAGATGTTGATGGTGGAACAACAACACTGTTATCTCCGGTCTTCGACCTCAATGGTTACAATGATGTGACTGTTTCATACAGACGCTGGTACACCAATGACACTGGATTTGGTCCTGGTGAGGACTTCTGGGTTGTTGAAGTGTCTGACGGTGGCAGCTGGGTTGAACTTGAGAATACAACTTCCAGTGACCGCAGCTGGTCATTGCAAAGCTTTGCGCTGGATGGACTGATTGGAATGACTTCAACAGTTCAGTTCCGATTTATTGCCAGTGACTATGGTAACGGTTCAGTTGTTGAAGCTGGTGTTGATGAGTTTACAGTTGCTGGCTACACAGCCAGCTATGACTCAGAAAATCCACTGGTAACACTGACCGCTCCAAACGGTGGTGAGACATTTAATGCTGGTGACAACATCAGCGTTGAATTCACTTCAAGTGACAACAACTCTGTTGCTGGTTCACTAGTGATGTTCTCAAATGACAACGGTACTTCCTGGACACAGCTTCTATATTCCGGAGCTGCAGATTCACATGTTGATGTTAATCTGCCTATGCTGGAAACATCAAGCGCCAGAATCAAAGTTGTTGTATTTGATGCTCAATTGAATATGCGTGATGATGTTTCTGATGGCACCTTTACTATCGATGACGGAGCAAGTGCAGTTGGTGAAGAACTGCCAATGACTGTCATGTTGAATGGCAACTATCCAAACCCATTCAACCCAAGCACCGAGATATCGTTTGCATTGCCAGCTCAAAGCAGAGCCAGCTTGCAAATTTACGATACTGCAGGCCGATTGGTTCGCACTCTGATTAGTGGCGAGCTTGACGCAGGCACACACTTTGTGACCTGGAATGGTAAAACAGACAATGGCAACATCACTGCATCAGGCGTTTACTTCTATCGTCTTGATACAGAAAGAAAATCAATAACACGCAAGATGCTGTTACTGAAATAAAACTATGGCGACGAGGCGCTCCCCGCTTCGCCTTGTCGCCTTTTCAGTTTTTACAAAAAGAGGAGATGCAAAGTGTCTCCTCTTTTGTTATGTTCATCTGACAAGGAGGACAGTGATGAGTAAGTTTCTGGTTTTATTGTTGGTTTGTGGTGCTTTGATCAGCGGATGCGAGCAGAGCGATGTCATAGAATTCAAGGCTGTTGTTGATGCAGGTAGTGAGCTGGCTGAAGATCAGTTTAGTTGCGATATACTTTTCTATCGTGCTGTAAGTAAAAAGTCAGGCAAGTTGCTTGGCGTGAAAGACTCTTTCAAAGTAAGCAGTAAAAAGAAAAACAAATACTTGAGAGCTGCTATCGATATTAATAATCCACAACTGGATAAAACTCATCAGATTCATCTGGGCTGGATCAGGCCCGATGGCAGAGAGATGTTCCGCAAGTTTGGTGAAGTCACAATGACTAAAACCGATGACGGTTACACTACAAATATTGTTTGGTTAAAAGCTGAAGATTTGCATTACTCAAAAGTTGAAGATCCAATCGTAACTGAAAAACCAACTTTCAGACTTGATACAAAACTCAACATAGCACCTGAAAAAGAACGCGACCCCGGCACCTACGCTATGCGTGTGTACTGGAATCGCGAGTTCCTTTATGAAAAATCTGTTGAGCTGGTTGTACCTGAAGAATATATGCCTAAAGAAGAGGACTAAACTTCATCCAGCCTCTCGCCCATTCGTAACCTGTGGCGAAGCTTCATCATTCTGTCATCAAGAGCGCGCAAGTCTACCAGATTTGCGTGTTCTTCTTCGCTAGGCTCAACAACAGATTTCATACCACCATTGTTTATTACAACTCGTCGATCACCCATCAGAGCCAGGATTGGATCATGTGTTGCCATCAAAACAATTTTGTCCTGACTTACCAGAATATCGAGTGCTTTTTGACGATCGATACCTGCGTTTTCAATCTCATCAATCAACACAACTGGCGACTTTGAAAGTACTGCTGTATCTGCAATCATCAATGCTCGGGACTGCCCGCCACTGAGACTTGTGATTGGAGTATCCAGGTCAAATGGTTCACCGGCAAGAGCGTTGGCATCGTTCCAGATTTGCTGAATCTTCTCTTCAGGATTTTCTGTCTGTCTGCTCTCTGCATGCAGGGTCAGAAATTCTTCTACTGACAAGTCCATTACAAAATTCATGTTCTGACTCAACTGCGCAACGAGTTTGTGTTCACTGGATGTACGCCACTTGCTTTCAGGAGTATGGCCATTGATCAGTACACTTCTACCGGTTGGGGTATCTTTTTGAGCGACCCATTCAATATCGGCAAGCAGTCTGCTTTTGCCCGAACCGGTTGGCCCGACAATACAAATCACTTCACCAACTCTGATGGTCAATTCACGCACACCTTCAGGTTCACCGTTTTTACAGTTGCCACCAAAGATGGTTATTTCATCGACGACTTCTTCATCGTCAGAAAGAAAAGATTCCATTTCGATAATGAATTCAGCTAGTTGGTCCAGCAGTTCATCACTTGCAACTTCACTTAATTTCTGCGATGGATCATCTTCAATTTCCAGATCGTTTTTTGCCAGAAATGTTGTGGCGTAAGGCCATCGTGAATTCAGATCTCCAACAATGATTGAAGCAAGTTCTTTACGAATATCCATTACTTGCTCTCCTTGGGTGAAGTCATTGGGTCTGATGTTTGTCTTGAAGTATCGCCAAGGTCCATTTTTCTGACATTACCCATCTGGAACTCACTGCCGATTCTGGTTTCACCCAGACAGTAGCTGCAAAGAGCTGCCGGCATTGAGAACCGCAGTTTTTTACCTTCGACTGTTTCAACTTCATCACCATCAGTCCACAGAGTTGAAAACTCAAAACTACCCTGACCGGTGATGCCGTTGACATGCATAATTCGTGCTTTTGGATTTACTCTATGAACACGCGATGCAAATACTTCACGCTCTGCCTGACTTACGATATCGCCTTTGGTGATGATTACGATGTCAGCACTTTTCAGCATCGGGCCAATTTTTTTAGGAGTGTTGATACCGGAAAGATTATCAATTACACAGACTGCAAGAATTTCACGTACATAAGGTGAACATCGATTGCAAAGCCCTGCGCTTTCACTGACCAGAACATCAAGCCCTTCCCTTTTTCCCCACTGCACACACTCTTCAATGTTACTGACAAAGTAGTGGTCGGGACAAAGTGCGCCTGAAAGTCCTTTTTTAACCGGCACTCCACCCTTGCGATAAATTTCATCGTCATCAGTGTAGAGACAGTCAAATTTCACTACACCGACATTGAGTTTTTGTGCCTGCAAATGTTCCAGTGTTTTCAAAATCACCGATGTTTTTCCAGACGACGGCGGTCCACTTACTGTTACTAGCTTCACACTAAACCTCCGCGTTCTCGGTAAAGATATCCAACAGTTTTGGAATCAATACACCGAGATCATTTTCTTTAATAAAGTCCCAGCCCAACCACAACCATTTTGCGTTGTCAGGCAACGGATTTTCAACATCAGGATTCAACGACGGGAACAACCCGCGCTGTGCCAGAATAGTACCTGTTTCCTTGCTCATAAAGAAATCAGCCAGCTCTTTTGTGCCCTCGGGAGCATCTGTCTGTTCAAGCATAAATACAGGGCTGATAATTGCGCCATCTTCCGGCCAGACAATCTCAACATTAGGATTCATGTGAGC
>JABIBH010000080.1 GCA_018652925.1 bacterium
AGCCAAGACAAATACCCTGGTAATGTTCACCAACCAGATCCGAATGAAAATCGGTGTTATGTTTGGCAACCCTGAAACTACTTCAGGTGGTAATGCTCTTAAATTCTACAGCTCGGTCAGGTTAGATATACGACGCATCGGTGCCTTGACTCAAGGCGAAGAGGTTGTTGGTAATCGTATCCGCGTAAAAGTTGTAAAGAACAAGGTTGCTCCTCCTTTCAAAAAAGCTGAGTTCGACCTTATCTATGGTGATGGTATTTCTCGTGAAGGAGACTTGATCGACCTTGGTGTTGAGGCAAACATCGTTCAGAAATCAGGTGCCTGGTATAGCTATGGTGAAGAGCGATTAGGCCAGGGCAAAGAAAATGTCCGGACCTACTTCAAAGAAAATCCTGAGCTCACTGCAAAAATTGAGAAACAGGTACTTGTTCATTATGGTGTCATTAAAGAGGAAAACCCTGCGCCCAAAGCTGAGGCTGAAGCAGCTGCTGGCAGTGAAAAAGCCTCCAAGAAGAAGAGCTGATTAAATGCAGGAAGATGTAATCCTGCTGACTTGTGACATTGGGGAGAGTCTTACTACAATTACTCTCTCCAACGGTGAAGTGTTGAAGCTGGCGTCAGAATCTCTGCCGCCAGCTTTGCCGTCTCCAGGACAGAAATTATCTCCACTACTTATTGATGAACTCCAGGCCGCTGCGCAGAAAAAAGAGATTGCCAGGAAGGTCTTTGCCATTCTTGACCGGCGATTGCAATCAACTTCCAGGATACATAAAAAACTTACAGATAATGGATATGATTCAGAACTTGTGACTCAGGTGTTGGATAAGTTTGCAGAGAGCGGTTTGCTTTCCGACACCATTTTTGCAGAAGCATATTGTCGGGACGCTTTATCAAGTAAATTGGTAGGCAGGATGTACCTTGTTTCCAAGCTGCGTAATTTCGGAGTTAATCGTGATATCGTTGACGCTGTTACGTTTGAGCAACTTCCAATTGAGCTTGAACAGGAATTATGCAATAAAGCTTCAATTAAGTGGTGGCAAAAGAAGGCGCGTGGGGATTATTATAAAGATGAACAACGATGTCGTCGTTTTTTAGCAGGCAGGGGATTTAATTTATCGATAATTTCCTCAGCTGTTAAACAGACAAAAGAAAGCAGTCAGAGTTGAAAGTTTTAATAACCGGATCAGAGGGTCAACTTGGCAAGGCTTGTGTAGATTTGTTCCGCAAATCTCATGAGGTAATTCCTGCCGATATTGCCGACGCTGATTTGACTTTAAAAAATGATATCGAAAAAATATTTAAATCCAGTCATCCCGATTGGGTTTTGCATTGTGCGGCCTGGACAGATGTAGATAAAGCAGAGTCCAGCAGAGTTGAAGCGATGGCTGCAAATGCTCTGGCAACCGAATTACTAGTAGATGCATGCAAGAAAATCGGTGCCGGTATGACTATGATCAGCACCGATTATGTTTTTCAGGGCGACAGCTCAACTGGCTATGCTGAAGATGACCAGAGAGACCCCGTTAACTGGTACGGTGAGACAAAACTTAAAGCTGAACAAGCTGTTCAAGGTTACGGGCAGATAGTTAGAACCAGTTGGTTATTTGGGCATGGTGCCAATAATTTTATTCTGACAATGCGCCGGATGATGACTGAAAATAAAACCATAAAAGTTGTTGCTGACCAAACTGGTTCTCCAACATACACTGTTGATCTTGCAGAGGTCCTGTTATTTCTGGTCAACAATGGAACGCCTGGAATTTATCATGGGACTAACAGCGGTTTATGCAGTTGGTTTGAATTTGCACAGGAAATCGCATCGATTTCAGGTTACAGCTCTGAGACAGTAGTACCATGCAGCAGTCAGGAATATCCAACTCCTGCTAAAAGACCTGCTTGTTCTGTGCTGAAAAGTAGCTATCTTGAATTGCTGGATTGTCCGCAAAGGCCTTCGTGGCAAGATGCGGTAAAAAGATACATCGATTCTATTAATCAGGAGTGATAATGGAAAAGCGTGATATTGCCAATAAACTGTTTGCGCAAACCAGACAGGATTTGCTGAATGCAGTGGGCAAACTTGATGATACTCATATGTCTGAGCTTCTGAGAATTGCTGATGCTGTTGATTGCTCCTGGGCTCAATGTGGCAAGCTGATGGTTTGTGGTAATGGAGGCAGTGCCTCTGACGCTCAACACATTGTTGCAGAACTTGTTGGAAGATTCGAAGAAGAGCGACAGGCATTTGCTGCTATGGCGTTGACTGTTAACAGTTCCACAATGACAGCAGTTAGTAACGATTATGGGTTTGATTTTGCTTTTGCCAGACAAGTCGAAGGGCTTGGTGGAGAAAATGATATTTTGCTCGTAATATCGACGTCAGGCAATTCAGCTAATTGTATCAAGGCAGTTGAGTCTGCACGTAAAAAAGGAATAATCTGTTTCGGTTTTCTAGGTCGTGATGGTGGTGCTCTCTTGGAGCTTCTTGATGGAGCCGTTGTTGTACCATCAAATAACACGCCTCGTATTCAGGAACTTCATATTACAATGGGCCATCTGCTTTGCCAGATTCTTGAGCAGTGGCAACAGGACAAATCATGACAGATCACAATCATGTCTCATTACGCTCTGCTGCAAAGCTGAATTTACATCTTGAAGTTTTGCGCGAACGTGAAGATGGTTTTCACGAAATCGAAACAATTATGCAGACTGTCAAGATGTTCGATTATATCAGTATGACTCTCACTGATTATGACGCCATTGAAGTTGGTATTACAGTTTTCCCAGCTACTGCGGCCCCAGCTGATGGTACAAATTTATGTTGTCGTGCAGCTAATCATTTTATGAAATCGATGAAGAAAACTGGCACTATTTCTATCGATCTTAAAAAACATATTCCTGCTGAAGCCGGTCTCGGAGGGGGAAGTGGAAATGCTGCTGCCGTTTTGGTCGGCTGCAACAAATTGTTTAATACAAATCTGAGTAATGGTGAACTCGAAAAAATGGCAGCTGAACTTGGTTCTGATATTCCTTTCTTTATTGAAGGGGGGACTCAATTGGCAAGAGGGATTGGGACTGAGCTCACTCCGCTGCACCCGATTGATGATTGTCTGTTCTTTATTATGAAACCTGAAGTAAACATTTCTACCACAGAAGTTTACAGTGCTCTAAATATGGGATTGACAGTTAGGGCGCCACTGGTTAATATCCGAAATGTTAAAGCATTATTAACTCGGTTTCCGTCGGACTCTTGGTTCGGCATAAATCGTCTTGAAGATGTTGTTGTCCCCCGAAACAGCATGTTGCAAGATAAGCTTTACGAGCTTCGAGAAAATGAACCTGTTGTGATGATGACTGGTAGTGGATCTGCGCTGTATGTTGCATACAGAGACAAAGGTCATCTCGACGACTTTATCGAAGAATTTTTGGACGATAGTTGGTTTTTAGCTGAAGTTTCGCCACATACTTCTGGTGTTGAGTTCATGGATGAATAAACTCAATACCATATAATTTACGGTCCGGAGAGCTGCTATGGAGAGGTGCTGTCTTGGAAATTACTGAAATTAGAATAATTCTCAGAGACGATGATAAATTGCGAGGCTTTGCCAGCATAACTCTGGACAACCGTTTTGTTATCCGTGGGCTGAAAGTTATTGAAGGTGCAAATGGCCTTTTCGTTGCAATGCCGAATAGAAAGAGACGCGACGGGTCATTTCAGGATATAGCTCACCCAATTAATGGTGAGACAAGAAGTTGGATGGAAAATAAAGTAATTGCAGAATTTAAAAAAGAATTGTTGAAAGTAGAGAATGGAGAGATATCTTTACAAGTAGTCGATACAGAGTTGTCTGCAATAGAGGATAACTTCTAAACAGTTCTGGTTGGGGCGTCGTCAAGTGGTAAGACACTGGTTTTTGGTGCCAGCATTCGTAGGTTCGAATCCTGCCGCCCCAACCATTTCTTTTTTACAATAATTTCACATTCAATATTGATACTTTCATCTTGTTGTCTTATTGTCCCTTCAAGTTGCTTCTTCAATCTTCAAAATTGGCCTTGCAGGAGTTGATCTGATGAGTGAAATGGTCCTTATTGGCGGAAGCGCCCACCCCGAATTTAGTCAAAAAATTGCTACCAACCTTGGTATGTCACTTCTTGATGTAGAAATTGGCAAGTTTTCCGACGGTGAAATTAATATCAAGATTTTGGAAAATATCAGGGGAACTGATGTTTTTGTAATCCAGCCAACATTTCCACCCGGTGATAACCTACTAGAATTATTGCTTATCGTTGATGCTGTGAAAAGAGCTTCTTGCAGGCGTGTAACAGCAGTAATGCCTTATTTTGGTTATGCACGGCAGGATCGTAAAGACCAGCCTCGCGTGCCTATTGGTGCAAAACTGGTTGCTGACTTGATTTCAGCATCTGGAACTGACAGGGTGTTGACCATAGATCTGCATGCTCCTCAGATTCAGGGATTTTTCAATATCCCGCTTGATCATCTTTATTCTGCTCCTGTGTTGTTGGATTATTTTATGGACCGCAAAGGTGAGCTGGTAGTTTTATCACCAGATGTTGGTAGTATTAAAATGGCCAGATCTTTTGCCAAGAGGCTTGATGCTCCTTTGGCAATTATTGATAAGCGTCGCCCAAATGCCAATGAATCAGTTGTTATGAATTTTATTGGTGATGTCCAGGATAGGGATGTCGTAATTTTTGATGATATGATAGATACTGCAGGTACAATTTGTGATGCAGGAAGGGTTTGCATTGAACACGGTGCAAAATCGGTTGTTGCTTGTGCAACGCACCCTGTTCTTTCTGGTCCTTCTCTGCAGCGGCTGATGGATGCCCCTTTCACGGAAGTTGTAGTTAGCAATACTATTCCATTTGACAGACATGATGAGTGTCCAAAAATAGTTACCCTTGATACTGCGCCGCTGTTTGCTGAGGCAATTAACCGTATTCACCTTGAAAAGACTGTTAGCAAATTATTCCTCTAATTGAGGGTTTACTTGACTATTGCGTGCAGTTTTATTTTATTTACCAGTCCTTTGGGATTAACGCTTCCGTTTTTCTGTTTTGCAGGAATGGTCCCCCGGAAGAAAAATGTATACTATAAAAGCTGGAGGCAGCTGTCATGGGTTTGATTGATTTAAAAATGTACCCTCGGTCTACAACCGGGAAAAATGCCAACCGTCGTACTCGATTAACAGGTCGTACACCTGCGATTATTTATGGTAATGAGCGTACTGAATCTGTAACTGTTGAACTTGATACAAAAGAATTCACAGATGCAATGAATGCATTTGGTGGACAATATCCACTATTTAACTTGTCAATGGATGGTACTGAGGAATCTTGTGTTGCTGTTTTGCGCGAAATGCAAAAGCACCCAGTCTCAGATGTAGTTTTCCATTGCGACCTCTTTGAAATACCTCTAGGCAAACCATTGAAAATGGATGTTGCTCTGAATATTACTGGCAGAAATAAACATGTTCGTAGTGGTGATGCTGTTTTAGATGTAATACTTCGATCAATTGAAGTTGAATGTCTACCACGTCACTTGCCAGATAATGTTGAAGTCAGCTTTGAAGATCTTGAAGTTGGTGAAACAATTCTAATTTCAGATCTTGAGATCGAAAATGTTGAAATCCTCAACGATCCTGAAGACATCATTCTCAAGCTTAATGTTAATATCATTGAGGAAGAAGAAGTGCCTGAAGATGAAGAGGGTGACGAAGCAGCTGAAGGTGAAGGTGAAGAAGGATCTGATGGTGAAAAATCAGATGATTCTGGAGATAGCGACAAAAAAGACGACAGCTAATCCAAATACCTTTCGGAATATGTTGAAAGAGAACGAGGTGGCTGTAAAGTCGCCTCGTTTTCATTTAGGAGCTTACTGAAATGCAGATAATTGTAGGTTTGGGCAATCCCGGTGGTGAATATGAAGGGACTCGTCATAACGTCGGGTTCTCAGTTCTTGACCGGATCGCAGAAAAATTTGATTTTGAGGCAAACCCAGCTGTGCATGGATGTGCCTCAGCAGTGGGGACAATAGCTGATAAAGAAACAATACTTGTGAAACCTTTGCTATACATGAACAGAAGTGGCCATATTTTCCGGCAATGGGCTACCAAGGCAGGACATATTGTCTTTGATGATGAAGTAAGCTTCGAGAATCTGTTGGTAATTTACGATGATATTGCACTGCCACTGGGGTCATTGAGAGTTCGTCCAGCCGGTTCAAATGGTGGGCATCGTGGTGTTGAAAATATGATTAATGCGTTGCGCACCAAAGAATTTCCCAGGATGAGGCTTGGTGTAGCTGGCGAAGATGGTGAAATTAATCCATCAAGATGGTCAGATTATGTCCTGGAAGAATTCAGAGCTGATGAAAAGCAGGATGTTGAGTCTATGGAATTATATGCTGTCGATGCAGTAGAGTATTATGTAGCAAATAGCAGACAAAAATGCGCAGCAAAGTTTAACCGTCGGATAAACCGTTCATCTGAAAAAAACAGCTGATAGGTTGCTTTTTCCCGAAATTATTACTATTATTGGCGGTCGCTACAAAAGTAGTGGGGCTGTCAAAGCCCGATAACGCATTACTGACAATTCGCCAGTAATGAC
>JABIBH010000081.1 GCA_018652925.1 bacterium
AACAGGACTGCCGTCAGGCATTGTCTGAATAGCCCAGTTTGTTTCTCTGTCGGTGATATTTCTGTTATAAAACTCATCGCTTTGACCAAAACTGTAAACCTGATTGATGCTTGGAGTATTGTTCTGGTAATCAGCCCAGTCCAGCCCCAACGTGGTTGTTGGATGAAAATTGGAAGTTGCACCTGTTCCTGTGAGTAGCAGGTTACCACCGTATTGTTGATATTTCTGGAGCCAGTTATATTTCCGGTCAAAAGGTGAGAAGTTTTCGCTGATAAAACTGGACTCGGCTTTTGATGTTGCCCAGATTACGGCTCTGTAGTTGACCAGATCTCTGAGAGAAAGTTCAGGGAATTCTTCTGTATCGATAATATCTCTATCTGGATCAAACCCCAGCACATCACCAATTAATTCCAGCCACCTGCTATCCCTGTAGATGTCGTTGTCGTGTGGAATACCGTGTTGATCATGCCATGCATTGCTATTGTGATCCAAAACATCATCAATCAACAGCAGCGGCAGTCTATTTTCAGGAGCTGGTATAGGCACAACGGTAAACCAAAATTCAGGTCTGGTCATATTTCCAAAGTTATCAACACATTCAATAAACATGTTATGGATACCACTGTAGAAAGAAAATCCATAGGTTGTTTGAAACTCAACGCCCAAACCATGTGGGACTGCCCAGCCTGGGTCATTTGGATCATCCGGATCCATGATATCAAAACCGTATCTGTAAGAAACGATGGTTCCACCATAAGCGTTTGCAAATGCTTCCCATGAAAACTGCATAACCTGAGCAGGCAGAATATCAAATTCAAAAGAGTCTTCAAGTCCGGCAGCAGCTTCTTTACCCATGTCCAGACTTCTGATTGCCAGATAAGGATAATTGCGAGTGTCGTTCTGATTGTCTGCAGAAACATGCAAGACAGAAATCAACAGCAGGACAATAATCAGGATACAATTTTTTTTCATGACATGCTCAATTCATATAGGGGTTCCAGTTCCAATATTTAATCTACGCAACTACCACTGTTAAAATCAACAGTGGTAGCTGGTTATTTAATAATTATATATTTGCGTGGAGAAGTTAGTCTTTCTCCAAATATACAGTTTGTGTAGGGAATGCCATGTCTACATTCATACCATCAAGCAGGTCCATAATCGATAGGCTGATTTCCTGTTTAACCTGAGAAAAGCCATCATAGCCAGTTTCAATTGTGAAATATTTGAAATCAATATCCAGGGTTGAATCACCAAAGTTTGTGAAACGTACATTTTGATCTTCAGGGTCAACTCCAGGATGGTCGACAAGTAATTTTTCAATACCGGAAAGCACCTGTCTGATTTGATCTGGAGTTGTGTCATAAGTCAGCCCAATTTGCATCGATACTTTTCTGCGTGGTCTCACTGAAGTGTTCTCTACAGTGGCATTTGCCATCTCAGCATTTGGAATTGAAATCATAGTTTTATCAAAAGTTTTAATCCTGGTTGAGCGCAGGCCAATTTCTGAAACTGTGCCAGTACTTGAGCCGGTAGTAATTATGTCACCAACTTTAAACGGTCTATCAATCAGGATTGTTACCGATCCAAACAGGTTTGCCAGAGTATCTTTTGCTGCCATTGCAAGTGCCAGACCACCAATACCAAGTCCAGCAACCATACCAGCAATCGAGACACCAAGATTTTGAAGCACCGTGATAAAAGTTATTACGCAAACAAATACTTTTGCAGTTTTGCGAAGCAGGGGAACAATCTGGTCATCAAAAGATGTTTCTGTCCTGTTGGCTAGACCGATGAAGAATAGAGATGCAGCATCAATCAGTTTTAAAACTACACCAGCAATCATAATAGTCAGGATAACATCGAAAACCATCCTGCTTCGCTCAAGAAGCAACGGATATTCGCTGGCAAGAGTTCGCAAAGCTAAATAAACAGCTACTAAAATTACCACATTTCCAAGAGGAGAGACGACTGCTTTTATTGCAATGTCATCGGCTTTAGAATCTGTTTTTTGCGTAAGTGCCATAGCTTTTTTGGCAACAAAGCCTGTTATAATAAAGCGCACAATTATACCAACAAAAATTATCGCTAATGCTGTTAGAAGATCTTCGTAGGTCCACTGTCCAGCATTTCTGGCTAGTAATTCAGTCATTTTTCTCCCTTAGTAAAACCACATCGATCAAACAGATCAACTGCAGTTTTAATTATTGCCCCATTCTCTCCATTAATATCACTATCGTGTTCAAGAAAACTCAGAAACTCTTCACAGTTCTTTTCAACTTCCGATGGCGGAAAAATCAATTGCGATTCATCATACATAAACGGCATTGAAGTGTCACTGCCAATCATGGCTGTTCGTAAAGCAAACCTGGCTTCGCCGTATTTGCCCATTGCAATATCCGATAAAGCGAGGTAAATCAACGGTTGAGGCATCTTACCCCAATACTTCAGCAGCGGTCCTGCATCCACAAGCACAATTACATCCTTGGAAAGGTTACTCAGATTAGTTTCCCAGGACAGATTTATGCCTTCAAGCGCAAGCATCGGAACTATTGTTTGTCCACCAAGCGCACTATATAGAGGAGTTGGCCGTAGAAGCCTGGAACTATCTCCTTCAATAGAAAGCTTAGGCTGCAGAATCACAATCGGATCATTCTTAAATGTTCTAATTGTCTTAAGCGCAGCATAAGACATAGAACTGTTTCTTACCGTTGGGTCAGCGGGTAGCCCATCATTTGTGCGAAGGGAGATTCTGGCTTCCATCAACCCAAAACCAAGCAACAGTACGACAACGGAAATCACAACTGAATTTCGAATTGAAAAACTGAATCTGCTGGCAACAAGTTGAGCAATCAGAATGTAAAACGGAACTGCAGCCAGGAATGCCATGTAAGGATAATGATGTGTTTTCAGTGCCAGGGCAGGAGCAATCGACGCCAATGAAGAAATCAGTAAAAATGCAGGAACTGAGTCACCGCTACGCCAAGTTTTAAAACTGTAGATTCCCCACAGCAACCAAAGTGAAAGCCCTGCAATTAACTCCACTAACCCCAGTTTGATTGTGTACGGAATACCGGGC
>JABIBH010000082.1 GCA_018652925.1 bacterium
AGGTAAAGTGGGTTTTCAATACCACCTGTCAGATTTATAAGCATGGTCAACAGAACCAGATCCGTTACCATCTGAACTTTTACAATTCTGACTTCATTATTCAGAGATGTTGCCGGCCTGCGATTGTGTACAATATAACCGATATTAAAAAGTGCAGTTATAAGTGCAGTAACAACTATCCCCTTAACAGGCAACGGCAGACCAGCAATCTGGCCCGCCGCTATTACACCTGTAAAAACACCAATTACCGACATCCATCGTAAACGTATAAACCAGTCGCTTCTTGCCCGCAACAAAGCAGCGGTTACAAACAGAGTTGGATCGTTTACAACTGACTCTGGCTTTTGGTCATTCATTTAAACGCTCGTTGGTAAATGCTTCCTCACCAGGTCCACCAACTCTCTTGGTGCAACTGGCTTTTGAATAAACTCATTCACAGGAAGGAATTCTGCATCCTTCTCTGGATCAAAGTCAAATCCTGTCTGGTCAACCACTGCGGTCAACATCAGGATCGGAATTTCACGAGTTTCTTCCCTGTTACGCAATTCATACGCAACCTGGAATCCCTCATCAATCTCGCCCATCATCACATCCAGGATAATCAAATCCGGGATTTCATCGCTCGCAAGTCTTAGACCGCGTGCTCCGTTCTGAGCATCGATAACTTTAAACCCTTCGCCCTCAAGTGTCACTCTGATAATTTCGACCAAATCGATATCATCGTCAATGACCAGGATGGTTCGCTCTATCATTTTTTGCGACCTCCGCTATTATAGAAATAACTTTTGCTATCCCCTTCTGAACCGAAGGAGAAAGCCCATTGTTTATATCAATCTGCTGCGGTTCAACACCAATGATAATAGTCTGCTGAGGCAATTTGCCAATCTGTTTAGCCATTGCAAAAGTTTCAGCCAGGCCAAAACCATGTAACGACAACTGATCCCACTGCATCACCATTTCTACATCATCCGGTGCGAACTTTACAACTGTTCCTGGAGTCTTACCCATCTTCACTGCATCAATGACGATGTGCAAACTGTCAGGATCAAAGTGATCAATCATTGCCAGAGCATCGGTCTTCATGTCCAGGAGTTCCGCAACAGGGAACAGGCCCCCGTCGCGGATTGTATCCAGAACAGCAGAGCCTATGCCATCATCACCGTAAAGTGAATTTCCGACAGCAATAATCTTCACACCATTCTCCTACTCTATGAAGTCCACGTCAAGCATGTGCACTGAACAGGAAATGCATGGATCATAAGCACGGACCAGCATCTCAAGCATCAGTGTAATCTCTTCCTTGGACTTGTCTATAAACTCAGGTACCAGCTTTTTCATATCATCGTCAATGTTAGCCAGGTTCTGGCCAGTTGGGATAATACAGTTAGCTTTAACCATCCTACCCTGTCTGTCGTAAGTATACTCATGATACAAAATACCACGAGGAACTTCTGTTGCACCAATA
The DNA here is from genome assembly GCA_018652925.1 of bacterium. Taxonomy (GTDB): domain Bacteria; phylum Krumholzibacteriota; class Krumholzibacteriia; order LZORAL124-64-63; family LZORAL124-64-63; genus JABIBH01. The sequence goes on from JABIBH010000082.1 coordinate 1,466, forward strand.
CCAGTTCCATACTTGGTTGGTTCCTGATTTGGTTGTTCATCTTTCAGCCCTGCTTCAAGCAGTTGATCGATGATTGCAACCGAGTCCAGAGCACAATGCCCGGCTTCAACAACCTGAGCAATAGTGTTCATGTAAGGGTTGCAGCAACCAGGTTTCAAACCAAGTTTTTCTGCAGCATCTTTTGCGGCATCACAAAGTTTATCATGGTTGTTATTAAATCTAGCCAGAGCACCGACCATGTAACTTGACCGATTGGCTTTACAATGCTTGCTACTACTGTGAGTAACAACATGCTCGTTGGTCATCTTGCGATACTCATGATCATCTACCATGCCCGTATCAGTTGAGCAGATGTCGCCATCGTACAGAGCATATTCATCATCATTGCGCAGTGAAATAAACTCTGTTTCACGCTCAAACTGAGGAATTGCACCAGCCAAAGCAGCCATTGTATCAACAGTTGCCAGGAAGTCTGGAACCATCTCCTTAACATGCTTGCGTTTCAACTCAAGCAGTTCTTCAGCAGTAGGGATACGGGTAAAGCCACCTGGGACACATGTAATTGGATGAACTGCACGACCACCAATTACATCACCCATGTCGTTTGCAAGGCGCTTCATTCTCAACGCTCTGACAACAACTTCAGGATGTGTACCAATCAGTGGAAATACAGAACCAACATTCAGAAAGTCAGGAGCTGCCAGGCAATACGCATGCAGTATATTTGACTGCAAGGTTGCACCATGAGTCAAC
>JABIBH010000083.1 GCA_018652925.1 bacterium
AAGGTAAAACTTCAGGTGGTCGCCATCCGGTGTCACCTTGGGGTCAGCCAGCAAAAGGTTTCAAGACAAGATCCAAGAAGCCGTCAGACAAGTTTATTGTCCGTCGTCGCAAGAAAAAGTAATTATTGTTTGGTTTTAAGCTGAACAGATAAGTGAAGGATGTGAGCAAATGGCTCGATCAGTAAAAAAAGGACCTTTCATTGACGACCACCTTCTAAAAAAGGTTGTCCAGATGAATGAAAAAGGCGAAAAGCGTGTTATCAAAACTTGGTCACGCAGATCAGTTGTTGTTCCTGATTTTTTAGGTCACACTGTTGCAGTTCATAATGGAAAACAGTTTATACCTGTTTATGTTCAGGAAAACATGATTGGCCATAAATTCGGTGAGTTCTCGCCAACGCGAACTTATCGTGGACACGGTACTTCAGTTACGTAAATGCCATAAGGCGGAGGTTTTGATATGGATGGCCGAGCAATAGGTCGATTTGTAAGAATATCACCAAGGAAAGCAAGACTCGTTGCTGACCTGGTGAGAGGAAAAAGAGCTGATCAGGCAATAAACATTCTTGGGTTAACTTCCAAGAAAGCGTCACCAATTATGCAGAAGGTAATCCAGTCTGCATTGGCAAATGCCAAAAGTAATGGTGACTATGAAGTGACACCAGATGACTCTAGTTTCGTTATCGATGAAGTAAGAGTTGACGAAGGTCCTACAATGAAAAGAATCCGTCCTCGTGCGCAAGGTCGTGCGTTTCAGATTCTTAAAAGGACAAGCCATATTAAAGTGACCGTAGCCCAGGTCAAATAATAAAATTGGGTTTTGCGGCTTGAAACTGAGTCGCAGGTAAGAAAGGAAAGTGCATGGGTCAGAAAACGCATCCTATTGGTTTCCGATTAGGAATCATCAAGGACTGGAACTCATCTTGGTTCAGTACCAAAGAGTACGCCGATTGGTTAGCTGAAGATATCTTGCTACGTAAGTATCTGATGAAGCGAGTTGGTAATGCCGGTATTGCTTCAATCAAAATCAAGCGTTTCCGGAACAAGGTCCAGATTATTATCGCGACCAGTCGTCCTGGAGTAGTTATCGGCCGTAAAGGCGCCATGGTTGATCAGCTTCGTGCTGAATTAAACAAAATGGTTGGTAAAGACGTCAAGCTTGACATCGATGAGGTTAAAAAACCAGAGCTTTCAGCTCCATTGGTTGCAGAGCACATTGCTGCACAGTTAACCGGTCGTGTTGCTTTCCGTCGCGCTATGAAAAAATCAATTTCAACCGCCATGCGTATGGGTGCAAAGGGTATCAAAATCCGTTGTGCTGGTCGTTTGGGTGGTGCTGAAATGGCTCGTATCGAATCTTACAGTGACGGAAGTGTGCCATTGCATACTTTGAGATCTAATATCGATTACGGTACAGCCACTGCACGCACTACTTACGGTGCAATTGGTGTGAAAGTCTGGATTTGCCTGGGTGAGATTTTCCCAGCTGATTTCAAAGAAAAACTTCGTTCACAGGTTCACTCAGAAAGAACCTAGTTAATAACGGTGTTTGATATACACCGGATACAGAAGAGGACGTCAAGACATGTTGATGCCAAAGAGAACTAAATATCGCAAGACCCACAAAGGTCGCATGAGGGGAACCGCTTTCCGTGGTTCAACCGTTACATTTGGCGACTATGGTCTTCAAGCTACTGAGTGTGGCTGGATTACGAGTCGTCAGATTGAGGCAACTCGTGTTGTGATCACTCGTAAAATGAAACGATTGGGAAAAGTTTGGATTCGTGTATTTCCAGATAAACCAATTACCTTGAAGCCTGCCGAGACTCGTATGGGTAAAGGTAAAGGTAACCCTGAGTATTGGGTCGCAGTTGTTAAGCCAGGTAGAATTTTGTTTGAGATTAACGGTGTTAATGAGCAAACTGCCAAAGATGCTTTTAGACTTGGTAATGCCAAGCTCCCTTTCAAGACAAGATTAGTTAAAAGAGAGGGAATGTAAAAATGAAAAAGGCACATGAATACAGAGAGATGTCTGTTGAAGAGCTAGAAAGTCTGGTTGTTGAAAAGTCAGAAGATATGCTCACTCAGCGGATGGCACTCAAGATGCAACGGTTGGATAATCCTCTTACTGTAAGGTCAATGAGGCGCGATATCGCGATTATCCAGACTGTTTTGACAGAGAAGAAGAACGAACAGCAATAGCTGTCGGCAACGGCTCGAACTTAAGTATCGAGCAGGGAGATAAGTAGCATGGCGAATAATGAGAGAAATCTCAGGGCAACGCGGATTGGAACTGTCGTATCGGACAAGATGGATAAAACTGT
>JABIBH010000084.1 GCA_018652925.1 bacterium
AAGATCTACAATCCCGAGGTTGGGAACCAGGGTAGTAAATGGATAGTCAGCAATCTTGGGTTTGGCTGAAGTGATATGAGCCAGCAAAGTTGATTTTCCTGCATTTGGCAAACCAATCAAACCGATATCGGCAATCAATTTCAATTCCATTTTCAGCTTTATTGAAATGCCAAGTTTACCTGGAGTTGCCTTGTCAGGAGTCTGGTTGCGGGCATTCCGGAACTCATAGTTCCCTCTGCCTCCTTTGCCACCTTGGACAATCAGCACTTTCTGCCCCGGGTCTACAAGGTCACAAACAAGTTCATTACTTTTCCGATTAAAAACAGAAGTACCACAAGGAACATATATTTCAAGATCGTCACCAGAAGAACCAGTTTTATTCCACCCCTCACCCTGAGATCCATTTTGCGCAGAATACTTGCGCTTGTAACGAAAATCCTGGAGTGTAGAACTTGCTGAAGACGCTATGAGATAAACTGAGCCACCGGATCCACCATTGCCACCATTGGGGCCACCACGTGGCACACCCTTCTCACGCCGGTAAGCAACGCAACCATCGCCACCGGTACCAGATTCAACAGAAATTTCCGCAACATCTATAAACTTCACAAAGACCTAACCTTTAAATGACTTCAAACCGTTAATTAATCGTTTCGCACCTTCAGACAGAGTATCCTCATCCAATGAATAGCTCAAGCGCAAATGATTTGGCACACCAAACGGCTCGCCTGGGACAGTTGCCAGTTTTTCCATCTTAAGCAGATGCTCTGCCAATCGCCAGCAACCGCCAGCTTGTTTATCCGGATCAACCGCTTTGCTGATGTCGACAAGGAGATAAAATGCTCCATCAGGAATGTTGAAACTGATGTTTGGGACATCGGTCAATGCATCTACCAGAATATCTCTACGCTGTTTGAATGCCTGAGACATCTCTCTAACTTCATCCTGGCAGTCAAAAGCTACAACCGATGCTTTCTGAGCAATGGTATTTATACTGCTGGTTGAATGGCTTTGCAGCCTGGTCATCGCCCCGATTGTTGACTCATCAGCAATTCCGAAGCCAACTCTCCAGCCAGTCATCGCATAACTTTTGGACAGTCCGCTGACAGCTATAATTCTGTGTCGTAAGTCAGGCGCAATGGTCATCAAGGAGATATGACCCTCTTCAGAGTAAACCAGGTCCTCATAAATCTCATCGGTCAAAATAAAGAAACTTGTTTTACGAAAATACTCAGCAAGAGCCTCAAGTTCTTTACGAGTATAAACAGCTCCGGAGGGGTTTGATGGGGAATTAAAAATAAGTGCCTTGGCTCTACCTGCACCAGCCCTATCGAGATCCTCGGCAGTTATCTTCCAACCTGGTTGTGAAGGAATAACAGGAATAGTTCTTGCCCGTAGAGCAGTAATTTGAGCAGGATAAGTAACCCAATATGGAACAGGCACAGCTACTTGATCACCCTGGTTAAGCAGGACAGATAGCGCATTATAGAGAATCTGTTTTGCACCATTGGAAACAATTATTTCTGATGGGGAAATTTTTAAACCCATTTTTTCTGAGTAGTGCTCCGCAACACGTCGCCTCAGCTCCGGAGTGCCAGCACTTGCAGTATAACCAATCTTGCCCTTGTCGATAGCAACATGGGCAGCCTCACGAATCTTTAGCGGAGTATTGAAGTCCGGTTCACCTGCAGTGAGATTTATAACAGGCTCACCCTGGGCTATCATTTCTTTTGCCTGACCAGAAAGTTTCAGAGTTGGCGAATCGCCTAAAACATCTGCCAACCAACCAAGTCTTAAATCCATTGCAACCTCTTTTACTATTTTCCAAAGTCAGTAAATTTAAATTCTGAACCGGAGCAGGTCTCGGCAAGTCGAACCCTGAGGTTTACAGAACATGTAACAAAAGTAAACATCAGTTTACGTTCAAGCGAACTTAGAATGAAGTTTTTTTGCAACACAGACTGGAACAAATTCAGTCAATTCTCCACCACATCTGGCAACTTCACGAACCAGAGATGCGCTAATCATTGACAACGATGGTTTCGCAAATAAAATCACTGATTCAACATTACTGTCGAGAATTGAGTTCATCAAAGCCATCTGCTGTTCGTCATATAATTCAGCAGCAGATCTTACACCTCGAATGGCAATTGTGGCCTGATACTCTCTCATTGTATCCACAAGAAGTCCTTTGAAACTGACAACTTTACAATTTGGGATTGAACTTGATATGACAGCTTCAGTAATCATCGCGATTCGCTCTTCATAATCAAATAAAGTACTTCTACCTTCTTCGCTGACAGCAATCGTGATATCGTCAAAAAGTTTGGCGCCTCTGGAAATAATGTCCAAATGTCCATTGGTAACAGGATCAAAAGTTCCGGCATATATTGCAGATCGATTTCCCATCTATCTCTCCAAAATCGCTAAAGAAGAATTACCAGCTTTACGTACATCAACAGTACTAGTTTTAGATTCAGAAGACAACTCCATGCCAGTCTCATGCTCAACAGCAATAAATATTGCCTTGCCACTGTCGATGCAATTAACCAATTCCATCCATATTTGAGACGTGACATCCGCATTGTATGGAGGATCAGCAAGAACGATTAATTTCTTGTGGTCAGGACAGTGTGATTTGATAAAACGGATAGAATCAGATCGATGTAATTTAAAGTTCTCAGTTTCTGCATTGCACAATTTCAAGTTGTCTGCAGTTGATTTCAAAGAATTGACTGCAATATCCACAAATGATACAAATGCTGCACCTCTGCTCAAGGCTTCAATACCAAGGCTACCAGTTCCACAGCATAGATCTACTACATACGCATCAATAATCTTGTCACCAATAATACTGAACAACATCTCCTTGACCCGATCCGAAGTTGGTCGGATAGGAGATTTGCCGGGGTGTTTGAGCTTGCGTCCGCTCCATTTACCGCCACTAACTCTCACATTCCCTCCAGATTTCATTAACCTTTTCTGCGACCTGTGCAACAGAAAGTATTCCAGTATTTATTGTGTAATCAGCTGCAGACTTATAAAGTAAGCACCTGCGAGAAAACAGATCCTGTAATTCGTCAGAGCTTAGAGAAGCAACAAGTGGACGGGTGGTATCAGTTCCAATTTCTGAAATAATTTGGTCCCATGGCCTGTCAAGCCAGATAGCAATACCATTTTGCCTCAGAATCTTCATTAGCTCAGGAGTTTCAACAGCTCCCCCACCAGTGGAAATTATATATGATTTATCTACATCAAGAGTATTCACTACAGCCAATTCCTGTGACCTGAAATATTCCTGATCTGAAGTATTGAATATTTCTGATATAGTTTGGCCAATTAACTCTGAAATTATTTTATCTGATTCAATAATGGGCATACAAATATTGCTGCCAACCAGATTGGCAACAGCACTTTTACCACAACCCATAAATCCAATTAATGAAATCCACATGAGTTAAGGATATGCGTTAGCTATGATATTGAACAGTTTAATTGGTGTTTATGGCCAGCTTATTGGGAAATTGATTTCCAAGTTCGATCAGTGGAGTTTCCATGCATTTGCCCCACCCGACAACTACATAGCTCTCACATAAATTGTGGATTATCAGTGGTTTGTATTGAGTTTTCCCACATTGTTTTCCATTGAAGAATTCAGGTTCTGTAAGTTGCTGCGAATACGGGTTTTTCAACAAAGTCTGCCCAGGCAAATAATCAATTAGAGTTTTGCCATTGCTATTTTCCTCAGTTGTGTATTTTGGATAACTACCATTATTGTTGAGTGCATATTGCTCAAGTGCATCCTGAACAATTCGGCAATTATGTTTAACTTCAATATTTCTGTAGTTTGCTTTCATCGACTTGATATGTGGAGCCAAGGCTAGAGCTATGATCAAAACGAGTATTGAAATCAGAGCAAGATCCGCTTTTGTCACTTTATGATTACTCAAAAGCAACCCTCCTAAACCAGAACTGGTTCAGCTGCTTCAACATCAGAATCTTCCTCAATACCGTACTTCAATAATTTTCGATATAGAGTAGATGGATTGATATCCAAGATTTCCGAAGCCTGTTTTTTGCGCCCACCTACACTATTGAGAACAGTTATTATATGTGCCTTTTCGACATCCTCCAAAGGGATATGGGTTCCAACTGAAGGATTGCTATTGTTGGTTTCTTCCAGTCCCGCATTGATTCCAGGCAAATCAACAGCTGATATCTTTTCACTATCTCTAATGATACAAGCTCTCTCAATTACATTCTCCAATTCCCTGACGTTACCGGGCCAATCGTACGACTGTAAAATATTTAGAGCTTCATCTGCGACAGCAGTCTTGAGTTGACCTTTGTATTCAGCAATATGTCTTTTTAGAAAATGATCAACCAGAAGCGGAATATCATCTCTGCGCTGACTCAATGATGGCAGAGCAACCGGAATCACATTTAAGCGGTAAAACAAATCCTCCCGAAAATTGCCTGCAACAACTTCATGGGCCAAATCCTTGTTGGTAGCAGCAATAACCCGAAGATCTACCTTTACATGCTGACTCGCACCAACAGGATAGATTTCTCTTTCCTGGAGCATTCGTAATAATTTGACCTGGATTGCCAAAGGTGTTTCACCAATCTCATCCAGGAATATTGTGCCACCAGCAGCTTGCTGACAGAAACCATTGTGATCTTTGTCGGCACCAGTGAAGGAACCTTTTACATGGCCAAACAACTGACTCTCGAGAAGTGTCTCCGGAATTGCACCACAGTTTATTGCAACAAATGGCGCTTTTGAGCGACTGCTTTTTTCATGAATTGATTTTGCAATCAGTTCTTTACCAGTTCCACTTTCACCATGAATGAGCACCGTTGCATTTGTATCTGCAATTTTATCGACTAGTCTGAAAAGGCCATTCATCTCCCGACTTTGACCAATGATTTTTGTGCTTTTTTTGCTGCGTTTTATTTCAGTTTTGAGTTGCACATTTTCTTTTTTTACTTTGCGCAGTGAGACAGCATTTCTCACTACAAGCTTGATTTCATCGTTCTTGCAATGCTTATGAAGATATGAGTACGCACCATGGTTAACCGCATGAATCGCAGTCTGCTCATCGGCATATGCAGTTATCATTATTACCGGTGTAGTTGAATCAATAGCCTTGATTCCTTTAAGAACCTGAATGCCATCCAGACCAGGCATTTGTATGTCTGTCAACACAACATCAAATGGTGATTTCTCCATTTTCTGCAACGCTTCCAAACCACATTTGGCCGTATCAACCTTGTAGCCTTCTCGGGTCAATAATATTGACAAGTATTGAAGCATCGATTCTTCATCATCGACAATAAGCACAGTATGATCTGACATTATATTCCTCTCCTGACAGGTTTTATCCCGCCGTATTTAACGATTATTTCCTGTTATAGTTATCGACAGTGAAACAGTCTACTTGAGAGAATAATTGAAAATTGAGAAAAATAATTGCGAAATGCACGATTAGGAAGGTTGTAGTTCTAATGCCATTACTGTTGGTAACTTAACTCTGAAGCAAGCACCACCGTCAATGCTGTTACAAGCTTCTACTGATCCGTGATGTGATTCTGCAATGCGCTTTACAAGCGGAAGGCCAAGCCCACTACCAGTAGCCTTTGTAGTGTGAAATGGGTTGAACATATCGCCAATATTTTCTTCCGCTATTCCCGTACCAGAGTCTATAACTTCTATAATACAGTTATCATCACCAACACTGCGCACAGCCAATGAAATTTCACCAACATAATTCATAGCTTCAATGGCATTAATTCCCAGGTTCAGTAACAATTGTCGCAGTTGATTTTCATCAACTAAGAGATCTGGCAGTTCTGGTTCGACATATTCTTTAACCAGGACATTCCCATTATTATGTCTTGCGTGAACCTGTAATTGCAAAACGGCTTCTTTAAGAATCGGTTTTATATCACATGGCTTCAACACAGGTTTTCTGACACGAGCATACTTCAGGAAATCCGAAATAATTATATTTACCCTGCTGCTTTCCCTGATAATCAAGTCAAACAGCATTTTTTCATCATCTTTGATATTGACTGTCTCAAAAAGAAGTTCTGCACTACCTCTGATACTGCCAAGAGGATTCCTGATTTCATGGGCAATACTTGCAGCCAGTTCCCCAACAGATGCCATCTGTTCTGAATCTCGCTTAGCCTGCTCAAGCTTGCGTACTTCAGTGATATCACTGCAGACTATAACTGCTCCACCATTATCGAGTGTACTCACCGCAGCGCCAAGTAACCGCCCAGCAAAATCATTTACGCCATCAAATTCCTGCCTGGAAATGCTACCACCATCTTCTAATATTTTCAAAACTGCATTCTCAAGCCCAGTCCATTTAAATGATGTGCAATCGATTATATGTTCAGTAATACAATTTGCAGGAAGCCCCAGAATCTTGTAACCAGAGCTGTTTGCATAAGAGATTTGACCCTCTTGATCAACAAGTACCAGCCCGCTTGTAATACTGTCCATCACTTCTCTAAAGCCCAACTCGGCACTTTTAATTTTATCGTTGCCCGCAACTCGCCATTTGCGCTCATAGTACCAGGCGGTAGTTACAACTAACGAGACAACAAGAGTAAGGATTGTCAGTATCAAATTATCCACAAAAACTCCAAGGTTATAGTTCCCTGGATTATTATCGACAAGAATCTGTATAACTTGAGCTACAGTCTGCATCTATTTGAAAAAGCACTTTTTCCAGTATGCGTTGCGAAAGTGAAGGGCCAACACCTTTTACAAGCTGCAAGTCATCTCTGTTATGGAAAGGACCTACCGAGTCCCGATATGCAATTATGCGAGCGGCAAGTACCGGCCCCACTCCCTTTATGTAGCACAAAGTATCCGCGGTTGTTTCGTTGATCATAAATGGTCCCTCAGGTGGAGGAACTTCTATTATTTCGATAGGCAATTCTGGTAAATATTTTTCAAATATCAGTTCCGATTTCCATTCTCCTGGTGGTCCCAACAACAAGTATCGTCGCACAACTCGCCCAGCCAGAATTACACATAGCAAAACAGATATGCCGATTAGTGAGCGATATCTCAATAATCCAAAACCAAACTGGGAGATTAATTATAAAGCGTCCAATGCAACCGATAACGCATTTCAGTTGTGTTGCTTAATGCGCCGTTGGAAAGTCTTACCTGAGATCCACCAAGGTTTCGGAAATCAATGCCGAGATCAGCACCAATCAGTCGGAAACCAAATCGCAAGTGCTGTAAATACATTGATGGCAGCTCAATTGTTCCACCAGGGATCCAGGGATCCTGCATACTACCGCGATACTCGTTTTCAAATCCAATTTCCAGTATACCATCATTGTCAAACAACCTGCGTTCCCATAATAATTGGATATTACCATACTGTTCCGGCATTATAACTGTCGGGATGCCTGCTGTAATTTCTGTGCCTCCAAAAGAACACAGAGATCGTATATGTAACTTTCCAAAAAGGTTCAGAGTTCTTTCCAGTTCGCTGTTTGCAGACCAGCTTGTCATTTCAACATTATTAATCCAGCTGTAATGGCCTGGGGTTTGCAATGGCAGATAGCCAATTCCATCGGTCAAAGAATTGAGTGTACCTGTTAGTCCCCAGTTGATACCAACCAACTTGCCAGCTGCATTGCAGCTTAACTTTCTAGAGTTTTCCCAACCAAGATTCAGGTCTGGAATAATGGCGTAAATTGAATCGGCACTGCTACGGGAATCAAGCGTCCATAGTTTATCACTACCAGGTGTGCGACCATCCATAGATGCAGTAATTGAAAAAATCGACTTGCGGATTGTAAGTGACTGATTGGCATTCCAATTAGTTACACAATCCCATTTCGCAGTCACATCAGGGTCCAGATTAAACCCGGCAAAATCGTAATTAGAATTCCAGTTGAGCTGAGCATGTTGCCTGCCTACTGAACTGACTTGAGAGTATCCGGGGACATTAATTCCAATCCCATTGTCGGCAATTCGGTCGGCAGTGACCAGCATCGACAAAGTACCCCTATTGGTGGTGGAATACTCAGTCAGCAAACCTGTCCTGACACTTTCTACTTTTCTGCCTCTTTCACGCTCTGAATCGCCACCATTGCTAAAAACAGTTACACCCAATTTTGAGTCACCAACAGGAGTAAGCCAGGTAGCAGAAGTTCGGTCTCCCCAGAATTCTTCAAAATTGATTCCTGTCGATGGGATAACTGTTCTGTGTTGGCGAATATTTTCATGAGTAAAAGAGAGATGCTTACCATCCGGGTAATGTCGTTGAATATTAAGAGTTGTAATTCGAGATTTAGAGCTTCCTGGATATAGATCACGCAAATCGTCTGGTAGCGCCAGGTCATATCCTTCTTCATCGATAATCTCATCAAAAGAGAATCTGATTTGCCACGGGGCTGTTCTCGTTCTGTACGATACACGACGCAAATATGATTCGTGCTGAGCCTTACCAAATCGAGCATCAACAATTGTACTGTTACTGTCTGTTGGCGCCCAACCGAGGTTAATTGAAGAGTTGCTACACGAAAGGACCTCAACACCAGCTAGTGAGATGTGCCACGGACTATCCAACCACTGATGCCCAAATCCAAGGGGAACTCCATCGCGATAATAATTTGTGGTCGTAGATGTTCCAGACTCAGCAAGAAATAAAGTCTTGGCTCCAATTCCGCCATCGGTTACAGAGACAACTGGAGACTGCCCGGAAAGAGTTGCTGCCATGGTCCATTCAAAAGGTGACCAATCTGCAGAGCCGTCCCTGTCATGACAAAATGCAGATGAAGCAATTAAGAGAAATATTATAGACTTCTTCACCCAACTACCTGCTCTCCATTACGGAATACAGCAACTACGCTGTTGTGTCCGGTATGATATGGGACAAGTCGATAATCATCGTAGTCCAGGATTAGATAATCTGCACATTTA
>JABIBH010000085.1 GCA_018652925.1 bacterium
GTGCTTGGTCTATCGATGTTTTTCTTTGGCTCTGTTTTTGAGTCGGTGCTTCAGACTATGAGTGTTCAGTTTGACGAGGTTCTTTTAATTCTTGGAAGTTAGGGGAGGTGAGAAATGGCTGAATCACAAGGTGGAGACAGGACGGAACGAGCGACGCCGCGGCGCCGGGAGAAGGCGCTTGAACAGGGGCAAGTGGCTCTCAGTCAGGAAGTAAATAGCACTATTGTGTTACTTGCCGGTTTCTCATTATTGTTTGCTTCAGCCAGACATATCAGTACCATTTTGGGTAATAACACTCGTTACTTATTTTCTCAATCATATTGCCTGAAACTTGATAACCCTGGTGCACTTGCTGAATTTGCGTCTGCAAATATGATGGTAATATTTAAATCGTTAGCTCCAATGCTTCTAGTGATAATGGTTAGTGGATTACTTGCAAATATCCTGCAGGTTGGCTGGAATATTAATGTATCAGCAATGGCATTTAAAATTGACAACATAAATCCTATAAGTGGCATCAAACAAATGTTCAGCAAGAAAACTTATTTCGAGTTGATGAAGAATATTTTAAAAATCGGTCTGATCTCATTGGTAGCTTACTTCACAGTTAAAGATATGGAAATGGAGCTAATCAGCGCTCCAATTGGTCCCCTGGCGGATATCACCTGGTTGGGAAAAGCTGCAGTACTGAAACTGGCCATGCGGCTGGTGATTCTGTTAGCTGTGATTGCTGTAATGGACTGGGGATTCCAGAAATATCAATACGAAGAAAATATTAAAATGACTCTCCAGGAGGTTAAGCAAGAAAATAAAGATATGGAAGGTGATCCTCAGATCAAGGCGAGGATAAGAGCAATCCAGATTGAGAATTCTCGTAACAGAATGATGTCTGATGTGCCGATGGCTGATGTGGTTGTGACAAACCCAACTCATTTTGCAGTAGCCTTGAAATACTCCCAGGGCGATATGGCTCCGCAGGTATTGGCAAAGGGTAAAGACTCAGTTGCCCAAAAAATTAAAGAGATAGCACGCAAATCCAGAGTTCCTGTCATAGAAAATGTTCCATTGGCACGAGCCCTGCATAGTAACAGTGAAGTAGGGGAATTCGTACCGGATGACCTGTATCAGGCGGTTGCAGAAGTTCTAGCTTACGTATACCGACTAAGACGCGCTTAAACATGAGGAAACAGCTTGAGCAAAAGCATTGGCATCGATAGAGACCTTTTACTGTCAAACAGTAATATCATGAGTGCATTGGCTGTTATTGCAGTCATTGGCTTGATGATAATGCCAGTTTCCCCGCTAGCATTGGACATGTTGCTTACCTTTAGTATCGCTTTTGCAGTAGTTATTCTGCTTGTAGCGCTATATTTGAAAGAACCACTACAGTTTTCCAGTTTCCCTTCATTGCTATTAATGGTGACGCTATTTCGGCTTTCGCTGAATATTGCTTCAACCAGACTTATTCTCGGTAAAGCAACTGCTGGTAATGTTATTGAGAGTTTTGGTGACTTTGTAATTGGCGGAAATTATGTCATAGGTGTAATAGTATTTGCCATTCTCGTTATTGTTCAATTTGTAGTTATTACAAAAGGTTCTGGACGAATTGCTGAAGTTGCAGCTCGATTTACTCTTGATGCGATGCCTGGTAAACAGATGGCCATTGATGCTGATCTTAACGCAGGTGTTATCAGTGAGCGGGACGCAAGAAAGCGCAGGACAGAAGTAACATCGGAAGCTGAATTCTTTGGTGCAATGGATGGTGCGAGCAAGTTTGTTCGTGGTGATGCTATTGCAGGGATCATAATTACATTAATAAATATTGTTGGTGGCTTTGTCATTGGTATGCTGCAGATGAATATGAGTGCTGCGGAATCAATGAGGCAGTTCACCATGTTAACTGTTGGTGATGGTCTTGTCAGTCAGATTCCAGCTCTGCTGGTTTCAACTGCTGCTGGTATGGTTGTCACAAGACAGAGCAGTACTCTCAATCTTGGCCAAACACTGACACTGCAACTTTTCAGACAACCAAAAGCTATTTATCTGGCTTCAGGTGCTCTGGCAGCATTTGGCTTAATACCTGGTCTGCCTACATTGCCATTCTTAACTCTATCAGCATTGTTTGCAGTTGCAGCAAAAGTGATTGGTACAAAAGTTAAAAATGCAGATGAGATTGACCAAGAAGCAGAAATACAGGATGAAGTTATTTCTGAAGAAACAGAAACAAAAGAAATTACCAACGCAGATCTTTTTGTCATGGATAGTCTTGAGTTGGAACTAGGATATGGATTGCTTCCGCTTGTAGACGAGAAACGTGGCGGAGACCTTCTACAGCGAATTACAAATATTCGTAAACAAATCAGTAGTGAGCTGGGAATCGTTGTTCACCCTGTGAGGGTGCGAGATAACCTGCAACTGGAATCCAACAGTTATGCACTTAGGCTTAAAGGTGTGGAAATTATGAGGGCTGAATTGATGGCTGACAAATTGTTAGCTATGAGTGGTCCTGAAGGTGCTGATGGGTTCGATGGAATTGCTACAGTAGAGCCAGCATTTAATTTGCCTGCAATTTGGATTAATGAAGATCGCAAAATGGCTGCTGAAATGGAAGGCTACACAGTTGTTGAACCAAATGCAGTCTTGGCAACACATCTGTCAGAAATCATTCGATCACACGCTGATGAACTGTTGACTCGTCAGGACGTGAAAGAACTTTGCGAATCAGTTAGAGAATTTGCGCCTTCACTAATAGAAGACCTTATCCCGGATAAAGTGAATATCAATACTCTTCACAATACCTTGCGTGCATTGTTGCATGAGCGCATTCCAATCAAAGACATAGTTACAATTTTGGAATCACTGGCCAATTATGCTGGTACTGCAATTTCTCAAGACGGGCAGATGGAAAAAGTTCGAGAAGCTTTGCGCCGTACTATCAGTTCCATGTTTGTTGAGCCTGATGGAAATCTATACGCGATTTCACTTCACCCAGAAGTTGAACAAGTTCTACTTCAGTCTTCCAGCGATTCTGATAAAATTGGGGCAGTAGTACTGAACCCCGGATTTGCTCAGCAATTCCTACAGAGGCTCGAGCAGTCATTGCAACAGTCCTACAGTCGGGGAATACCTCCAGTGCTACTAGTCCCAACGCCTATCAGGTTATTTGTTAAGAGGCTTGTAGAACCAACATTTCCAGCACTGCCGGTAATGGGTTACACAGAAATTACAGCAAACACAAAAGTTCAGTCCGCAGGAACAGTTGTTTTAGAAGGAGCAGAAAATGCGCAGCAAGCATAATACAGCATATGAAACTATTTCAATTCGAGGCAAGACTATGTCCGATGCTTATGAAAAAGTTCACAGGCAGATAGGAGCTGATGCTCAAATACTGGATTGTCGCATGACAACTGAAAAGACTGCGTCGGGACTTGGGCAGAGATCAATTGTAGAAGTTCTGGTAGTTGACCCGAAATCAAAAAATACCAATGTAAATTCAGTAAGTTCTGCTACTGCAGCTATTGTGGAAACTGAAGTACTGAAGATTGAGAAATTGATAGAATCAGTTGAAAAACAATATGAAGAGAAGAATACACTTTCTTTTTATCTGAATTCCTATCCTCTTTCCGATGAACTTCGTAAAGCGGGAGTCAGTTCAATTACCACCCTTGATATCGCTCGTAAGTTTATTGGCACCAGTGGTAGCTTGACAAAAACAGAAGCTCTCCGCGATTTGTCTTCAAGAATCAAGACAAGCGGCAGTAACTGGGAATTATTTACAGGGTATCATATGTTCCAGGGAAATCCTGGATCAGGCAAAACTGAATTGGTTATCGGATCTGCAAATAAATTAAAAAACGCCGGCAAAAAAGTATTGGTTGTTGCTCTAAACCCTGCACACGAAGGCAAAGTGGTTCAGTTGCAGGAATCTGCAAAGCAATCTGGTTTCGATGCAGCCATAATGCGAGATTCCAAACATCTTAACAGCTGTCACGACTATTTTTCAAATTATGACGCGGTGCTTATCGATACCGACAAACTGGAAGATGACGGTGGCGTAACTCATCACACTGCTATTCATAAACATTTCGTAATATCTGCTGACGTGAATGCAAATATTGTCAACAAACTGTTGGCATATGCAGATAATCAAGAGTTTGACTGGTTGGCTATTGGCCGCGGAGACCTTGCTGCAAATAAAGGGCAACTGCTGGAATTGGCTATCAAATCGAACATACCGGTTTCAATGATAAGTCATAATGGAGATGAGAATATTGTGACTGAGATTCCTGACATAGAGACTTTTATAAGTGCTATCGAAGTGTCAGGCGAAAAGATTTCTCAGACAACCGCTGAGCAAAATGCTTAGTGAAAGACAAGGTAAATAATGGAACGCAAACTTAGTTCAATTGCGACAATCGCTGCACTCTCAGCCGTCTTGTTTTCCCTCTGGAAAAATTACGGCCTGTTTATAACAGTCAAAAGAGCTCTTTTTGCGTACCTGGTTTTCTATGGAATTGCAGCATTATCAGTAATGATATACAAAGCTGGAATCAATAATGAAGAAATCGACACAGAACAATCAAAAGAGGAAACTGTAAGCAACATCGGGAATTAATGGCACAATTTCTGCTCTGCTTGGAGTGTCCTGATTAATAATACTTGAAAGGAAGACAATGCTCATTACGAAAAAAGAAATTAACCAAGAAAAAATGTGGGATAAATTTATTGATAATGGATCTGAATTTGCCAGGAAGCAACTTGTTGAATCATATATCAGGTTGGTTAACTACGTTGCAGGTAGAATGTCGATCGGACTGCCTCATTATGTTGATAAAGATGATCTGGTTTCAGCTGGATTACTGGGATTAATACAGGCTGTTGACAAATTTGACCCTCGACGTGAAATCAAATTTGAGACGTATGCAATTCCTCGTATAAGAGGTGCAATTCTTGATGAACTGCGCAGGCAGGATTGGTTCCCCAGGTCGCTACGCAAAAAAGCCAGATCTCTGGAGCAAATCTATACCAAACTTGAGAAGGAGCTGGGAAGATCAGCAACTGATCAGGAAGTTGCTGACGAGCTGAATATTTCAAGAACTGATTTAACACAAATGATTGATCAAGTGGCATTGGCTACAATCGTATCACTTGATGCAGAGACCAATTCTGATTCAGAAGATGGTTCAACAACTTTGGGCGAATGTTTACCTGACAAAAAGTGTGAAGATATTGAGCAGGTTATTTCTGAAAAACAGATGCGCCGTTTGATTGCAGGTGGACTTGAGGAGTTGCCTGAAAAAGAGCAACTAGTTTTGGTTCTTTATTATTACGAAGATTTGACATTGAAAGAAATTGGCGAAGTCCTTGAGGTGACCGAGTCACGAGTTTGTCAGATTCATACCAAAGCAATCATCAGACTCAGAAGTAAAGTAAATGCTGTTGAAGGTAAAAAGACTCTGAATCGTATAACTTCAGAAATACGCAAGACAAGTGACCAAGAGGACAACAATCTCCTCAAAGTTAATATCATGGCAGGGTTTGCAATTCCTCCAATGATGAAATTGGCACAGGTGTTAATTGATATGCAAGTCCCTTTGACTTGATGAGGTGGTGGTGAGATATGAGTGGCGGAAACATTGCAATACAATCATCGGTTGCTCAAAGTGGTCAAGCTGCCAAGAGCATAACAAACAGTAAGCGCACAACTGATGGCAAAAATACTGTTGTCAAAAAGTTGGAAGAGATTAAGACAAATGAAACAGAAAAGATTCGTGATTCTGCAGAACACAATCAACAAGATGCTGATAGTGCAGAGGACAACAAGCAACAAAACTCAGACCCTGAAAATCAGCAAATAAGCGATTGCGGGATTCTGGTAGATACGAAAGCATAGGAGAATGTAAAATGGAGTTTAACTTAATTGAACAACTACAAAACCAGAACTCGATAACTTCCTGGTTTGCAGTGTTTGCAATTGCAACCGGGTTTGCATGTCTTGTCGGTTGGATCAGTATTAAAGTGATGAGAATGTTTTCAACTGAAACTGAAACTGAAGAACCCGTAGAAAATGCCACGGTTACACCAAAAGCTATCGAATCTTATCGAGGCCAACTAATCAATCAAACAGACGCTGCTGATAGCTCTGATGAAATTAGCACATTTAAAATGGATAAGATTTTATCCAGGCTACAGCATCTGTCCAGCAGACTTGAAACCTTGTCTGTCAGGAAAGATGAAATTTTGGATCTTACTCCGGAAGAGTATGCCGCTGGCTTGGATCTGGAATTTATTCAGAGAAATGAAGCCTGACAGCCTAAATCATATAGATAAATCGTATATTAGTTGCCTGAGAGTTGCAATTGGAGTTACACCAGCACGTTAAGGCATCTATTTCTTGTGGACAATTAGATTATTCAGTCATATATTATATGACAAATGACTGACATAATTACAGGAGTTGTCTATGAGTGATTTCCGCGTTGTATTACTTAGCAAGAAACCTCAACTAAAGAAAATGATAGCTGATTGGCATCTTGCTGATGTTGAATTACTGCTATTTGACTCTCCGTCGGATGCACTGGCGCAACTTTCCGATGGCGAGTGCGAGCTTTTCATATTTGACACCAACAGTTTCCGAACCTCAAAACATATTGTCGATAAGTTTCTCTCAATGAGAGGTGATGCTGATTTAATTGTAATTGGTGATCAGTCTGTTTTAACAAATTCTACAACTGGAAGTCAAAGTGGTGTTGTACGCAGATTGCCGCTTGATATCGAGGATAAAGAACTAAAAGCTGCCGTGCAAAGACTTCTGCGATTGCGTACTATTCGCCTCGAAAGCGGAATTGTGGGTCGATCTCTAGCTGTCAACCAGATGATCTCGATTATTGCCCAGGCTGCACCTCTTGATGTAAGTATAATAATTCTTGGGGAGAGTGGAACTGGCAAAGAATTGGTTGCCAATTCTATACAAAAACAATCACGTCGATCAGATAAGCCATTTATAAGTTTGAATTGTGGTGCGGTCAGTGAGGGATTGCTGGAAAGTGAACTCTTTGGCCATCAACGAGGTGCATTCACTGGAGCAGTTGCAAATCACGAAGGTGTATTTGCCAGAGCAAATGGAGGGACTCTTTTTCTGGATGAAGTAGCCGAGATGTCATTGGCCATGCAGACAAGATTTCTACGAGCTCTTGAGACTGGAGAGTACACGCCTGTCGGCGGAACACAAAAAAAATTCAGTGACATTCGGCTTATTGCCGCAACTCACCAGGATCTGTTAAAAGAAGTTGAAGCTGGAAGGTTCCGACAGGATTTATATTACAGATTGCGAGTAGTTGTCATACCAACACCGCCATTAAGAGAACGAATCGAAGATATTTCAATAATATCTGAATCGTTTTTGCGCAGGGAGAATAGCGCTCACAATCTCAATCTCAAGGGATTCACCAGGCAAGCTCAAAATTTGCTGGAGCAATATAATTGGCCAGGCAACATCCGTGAGCTACGCAATCTTATAAGTTCGCTGGTAGTTCTCAAACAATCGGGAATGGTAGTGCCGGAGGATTTGCCACCTGAATTTCACAGGCGCGAAGCTCCTGGGCACCCGAACTTGCCAGCATTGATTGGCGATCGACAAGAGCTAGGTCTTGAGTTGATGGCTGCAACTCTGCTTGAAATGAGAGAAGATATAAAGCAAATTAAAGCAGTCCTGGAAAATATTGGGCTATCTTCAGCACCTGGCAGACAAGTTGGTGAAATTGTCGAAACTTTTAGTGGAGATTGTGGTTTCATAACAGAGCCTGTGTCTGGAGAGAATGACCTGCAGTCAGCCGAGAAGATTCTCATTGAACAGGCGCTTCGCTCAACATATGGCAAGAGACGCCAGGCTTCAGAAATTCTTGGTATTAGTGAACGAACACTTTATCGAAAGATTAAGAAATATAATCTGGAATAATCACTTGTTGCGCTTCAGGTACAAATTGTTGTAGCCTGTATAGATGGTTGCAATCAAATTCAAGGAGACAAAGACAATGCGGATTTCAAAACTGTTAATAATATTCTTTCTGATCTCGTTAGTAGCAACAACCGCTAATGCGACAAAATACGCTGGTGCATTTATGGATGATGGAGGTGGAGCTCGTGCCCTTGGAATGGGTGGTGCCTTTACTGCCGTTGCATCTGATCCATCGGCAACATACTGGAATCCTGCCGGGCTGTCCGGAATTAGCAGTGGCCAATTTATGATTATGCATTCTGAGCGTTTTGGTGATCTTGTGGACAGGGATTTTGCTTCTTATGTAAGGCCAGTTGATTGGTCACTGTTTGGTGGCAGTGATGCTGGCATCGGCATAACACTTATTCGTCTTGGAATTGATGACATCCCATTTACCGATCACCTGTTTGACGATCTCGATTCCAACGGAGACGGTGAAGTTTCCAACGACGAGCTTCAGGGCTTGTTTGGTTTACAGGATGAGTTTCGATATGAAAGCGACTCTGAATTGGCGTTGTTCCTTTCTTATGCTGAAAATATCAGCGACTGGAACTTTGGTGGATCAATAAAACTGATTCGACAGGATATCGGTGATTATTCAAGTGTCGGAATAGGTTGTGACCTTGCAGCTCTCAGGCCAAATATCTGGCGTTCACTTTCATTTGGAGTAAAACTTCAAGACATAACAACAACATATTTATCATGGAGTACAGGAGTGAATGAAATTATCCCTCCCGCAGTTATTCCAGCTGTTTCATGGAATCAGCCATTGCCTTCATTTAATGGCAACCTGATTGTGGCTTCATCCCTGGAAACCAGGTTTGATAATCGTGGCGAGGTAGATCAATTCTCCGCAGGCTCAACAAGTGCCAATCTTCACTTCGGTGCTGAATTGGGACTACGTGACAGAGTATTTTTGCGTGCTGGTTTTGACAGCGGATTTGAAGCTGCAAACAGAACTGCCGGAGTTGGATTCAAGCTGCGTTTATTCCAGGTTGATTATGCTTACGGTGACGATGTGTTGGGCATCGATGAGTTGACACATCGCATCAGTGTGACAGTCACGCCTTCAACATTTAGTAGCTACTAGCTAACCGGTCTGTGGCCTGTAGGCGTAAATACGGTCACCAGGTCTGATTAATGAACCTTTACGCATGTTGTTGACTTTGCGTAAATGATTAAGTGTAACATGAAGTTTTCTGGCGATGCCACTCAAGGTGTCGCCACTTTTTACGGTATAATACACACGTTTGAAATTTGCAGGAGGGACATAATGTCCCCGTTCTTTTGCCCGTTTTTCTGCAACTGCAGCAAGCTGCGCTGGCATAGGAATCAGCAATTTATCGCCAGGGTGAATTA
>JABIBH010000086.1 GCA_018652925.1 bacterium
CAAGCATCTCAGCTCCAGTGCGAAATACTTCGATATCATCATCCTGCCATTTTGTATCGGGGCACTTATTGCCAAACGCCAGAAAACCGGACCATTGACCCAATACATAAAGAGGCACCAACATATAGGATTCTATTCCATAAGCTCTTACTATTTCACGTGCCGGTTTTTGGAGTTTGTCAGCTGTTCCAGTAACAGTATCATTTTTACTTAATGGTTCGGACCATTTTGGGAAAAAACTGGAGTAGAGCCACAGTTTTTTATAATTGAATTGTGGAAAAGTTGATTGATGCTTTTCGCTTGCAGAGAAAATAAGTTGAGTTGCAAGTTCGTTACTGTCCGTATAGCTGTTTTTCATCAGTAGTATACGTTCAGCTCCCGAGGCCTTGCGTAAATGTTCCAATGCTTTTGGTATTGTTTTGTCGTCCTGCTCTTTTGAAAACAGTGTCCTTGAACAGGCTGTTAATGCTTTTTCAAATTGCAGGCGCTTATTCAGACTTTGTTCAGCATTTGCAAGGTCGGTAATTTTATGTTCAAACCAGGTTCTCATTGATTCCAGGGCAGAGTCGGAACTTTCAACTCTTCGCAATAATGAGTCATGCTCAAGTTCCATTTCAATAAGCTCAAATGCATGCCCAATTCTTAGCGCAAGTTTTTCAGCAAAATATGTTATATCCGGTTCTGCGATTATGAATCCATAACAAGTATCATTGAGAATCATTGGGGCAGAATCAGGGGCGCCAGGCTCGTCAAAACAAGATGAAACATCCAGCTTGTCACACGGAATAAATCTACAGTCTGTAGAATTGTCAGGTTCATCATTCTGGTGTGTATAAAGCAGGAACCCACGCGGATTTGTGTTCTTTAGTGCGATTTGCACTTTGCAGGACAACTTGTCAGCCAGAAGTCGTACAGCATTTATAGCTATTTCATCCGGCTTTTTTGTATCGAGGGATGCCTCTTCAGCAAGTAAGAAATCTGAGCTATGTGATTTTACAGCCGTACTGTTGGGAATGTTCATTTTTTCTCCTGGAAACGACGGTTAGCTTTACACTTTGTTTCGGTCTATTTCAGGAGAACTTCAGTAAAAAGTTGTTATGCTTTCGATTAAATACACTACTCAACTCAATGGTGCATAACACTATTTCCCAAGGATCGATGCAAAAATCTCTTCATTTTGATCAGCAGCTTCATCCATTCCAGAAGCAATTATGCCACCAAACATCTTGCTCATCATCCCGGAGTTCATTCTTGATACTGTAATAGTACCATCGGCGTTTTCGTAAAGAGCAACTCGGCAAGGCATCATTGGAGCAATGCGTCGCCCTTTTTCATCATTGAGCATCATACCGGCAAGTTTGGGGTGGCAGAGTTCAAGAACAGCAACTGGCCTGACATCATAGCCTGCATTTTTGACCGATTCAGATATCATATGCACTTTGGGAACTATCCATCCCATATTTGTAGCAGCTTTTTCCAGTTTGCTTAGCGCATCTTCAATACTCAGGTCAATTGTATCTTCAATGAGCATCATTCCGGGGGCGGCTTTGTACAGAGCAATACATGTCAAGAGGCTTCCAACTGCTAATCCAATAGTCAGGTATGCAAAGTCAGGCATTTCAATCCTCCGAGTTTGAGTTCTACTGTAATATAACACAGTTTTCACACTGTCGACTAGTTGCGCAACATAGCAATAGTCTAGTAATCCACTTGCTAACTTACTGTATTAGTTCCATCATTGCCTGAACAGTTTAACACTCTTTTTCCGAGGTGAAGAATGTCGAAAACAGGTGAAGCTGGACGAAGCGGTCCAAAGGTCAGAAGTGATTGCAGGATAGTTGTTGAGTACTGTGACAAAGGTGGACTCCTGCTTGATATAAGTAGCAAAGTCGGCCCTATGTATGGTGACAATATTCGTCAACAGATCACTGAAAGTTGCGCGAATCTGGGTATCGAAAATGCAAGGGTAACTGTGGAGGACAGAGGCGCATTGCCATTTGTTCTGGATGCAAGACTTGAAACTGCAGCCCGCAGAGCTGACCCAACACTGGACGCGACATTGATTCCTGAAATGCGCAAGCACTGCACTTACACTTCTAAAGCAGACCGTCTTCGCAGATCACGACTTTATCTTCCCGGCAACGAGCCAAAGTTTTTTGTAAATGCAGGACTTCACAATCCTGATGGAATGATTCTGGATCTCGAAGATTCGGTTGCACATTCAGAAAAAGATGCAGCACGATGCATGGTCAGAAACG
>JABIBH010000087.1 GCA_018652925.1 bacterium
AGACTATACAACGATGGAACTCGTCCGCTCAAAATAACAGAAAGTGTATCTTTAACTCGCCACTCACCGCTGAGTTTTTGCGCTACGCCTTCATGGAACCAGTGAGGCAACCTGACTTCAAGCGCAGATTGCATCAACAGAATATGAACAAGTTCGTGAAGGAAGATTTCATCAATTCCCCTGCGAACATCAGGAGCTGTCTGGCAATCGATAACTATTGTTCTACCATCTGGAAAAGCTACGCCCACTCCCCAATCCGGAAGTCGATTACCAAGCTCTCGTTGAAAAGTTTCAGCAGTGAGCAAGTAACATTTTACTGGCTGCATCTGCAGGTGGCCCGGCATCAGTTCGTCGTAAATTTCTGAACCGGTAGTTGCCAACGCTTCTCTGCACTTCTGTTCAGCAGAAGAATTCAAACCTGGTTCAACAATAAATTGAATCGGGATCGATGCGGAGGCTGTAACAGCAATAAAAAGTAATAAGACCAGTAAAAATTTATTCATCGATTTTTTACAGCTTCCTTTGTTATGTGAAGTTTCTAATATAGTGCATCGTATACAGTACGATTGTCAAACATTCTCGTTTATTTTAGCATCGGACTTATCAGCACCATCTTCTTTATGCCACAAACATACACTAAGCGTATAATAGCTGATGAGCAGGTAGGCCACTGCCCAGACCGGCATCAGTGACCACACCCATGGTTTATGTAATGAAAAACTGATAACTAGGCCGGTAATTGGCGCAGTGATTAAAAGGGCGCGGAAATTGAATCCTGAAACGAGCTCTACCTGACAGCTTGGACATTTATGTCGAGGAGAAGTTATTCGAAGATAGTTTTTCAGCGTGATGCGATAGTTACATTTTGGGCAGTTTTTTGAGGGCATTTTGAGGTATCTCCAAGGCTAAGGCTGTTCAAATTCGATTGAATCAAATTCTGCTACCAGCAGTTTCCGTCTTTCATTGAGTTTGGGCAGCTCCTGTCCAGCGAACCAATACATATCGGTTTTTGATGAAAGGTTCCTTCTGGCGCTCTCGTGTCGTTCAATCTTGTGGTCGAGATCCTTGATCTGCCCTTTGAGGCTTCTTTTGTGATCTTCTTGTTGTGCGATTCGGTCTGCCTGCTGTTTCTCATGTTGTGCGATGCGGTCCGCCTGCTGTTTTTCACGTCGCGCCTCACAATCAGCTCGCCATTTCGCTCGTCCCGTCGGCGAAATGAAGGTTCTGTAAATTTGAGCGATTAACATGAAAACCAAGATGGCAGCGACAACCATGATGATAGTCATCATTGGTCCAGGACTTTCGTAAAAGTGCACTTCGCGCATTGTTAAACCTTTTCAGTTCCAGCACAAACAGTGCGATTACTCCGCCTGGTTCGTGCCTTTGTTAGACATCACTTACATTTATTGAGGATAACTATTTGCAGTCATTATCCTGACACCTTGTATTTATCTCCACTGATAATTGCATCCGCTAAATCTCTCAACTTGCCATCGACTTTGTATTTGTTACCACTGATAATTGCATCTGCTAAATCTCTTAGATTGCCATCAACTTTGTATTTATCTCCACTGATAATTGCATCCGCAAAATCTCTCAGCTTGCCATCAACTTTGTATTTGTTACCACTGATAATAGCATCTGCTAAATCTCTTAGATTGCCATCAACTTTGTATTTGTTGCCACTGATAATAGCATCTGCAAAATCTCTCAAATTACCATATAGCATTTGGTTCTCATTTCTGAGTTTCAGCCTAACTTTTTGTTATGTTTCGACAGTGCTTCATTCAGAGAGCACAGAGTACACCACAATATTTCTACTTGTCGTAGACGTATGCCTCAGCTCGACGCATGGCATCTCCAGCTGACGATGCTTTCCCGCATCCAGACCAACCAGCGTAGGAAACGTAAACTTCTTGCGATGAGCTGTCCCATTTTACGTAGTATGTCTTACCCTTACCTGACTTAACTGTCCCTATCTCTTGAGATGACATCATTTCCTCCTTTTAATGTTGTACAACAACAAGACCCCAGTTTGTATTAAGATTCACCTTTTAAAAATTCGATAGCTTCTTCACTACCGTTGTCAGCAGCTAAAAGAATCAACCTCGCGGCTTCTTCAATATCTTGAACAACTCCCTGACCGGATAAGTATCTTACTCCCAAAGCATACTGTGCTTCTGCATACTCTTGTTCTGCTGCCAATCGATACCACCTAACAGCTTCCTCATGGTCTTCCTTAAGTATTTCACCCGTATCATATATGACACCCATGGCATATTGCGAAAGTGCATCACCTTGTTCAGCTACTATACGAAGCTGTTCAACCATCTCCAAATTACTCATTTTTAGTTCCGTTCTTGTGAAATCCCACTTTAACATCATTATATTCAGCTGGTACGATGATCAACATTCTCAGTCTAACCTACGGCCCGAACAAGTCCTGAACACTAGCCGATCAC
>JABIBH010000088.1 GCA_018652925.1 bacterium
ACAATTGAAACTGTTTCTGAACGACGTGAAAAGCAACTTGGAGGAAGTGCGAGTTATTTCTCGATCGCTGCTTCCCGGTTTGCGTCTGTGCGTGCTGTTGGCGTTGTTGGCGATGACTTCAGGCAATCCGACATGGATTTACTTGTTTCCAAAGGTATAGATGTTGCTGGCATTGAAAGAGCAGCAGGCAAAACTTTTGCATGGTCAGGTAGATATCATCAGGACATGATAGAGCGAGATACTCTTGCAACTGAACTAGGAGTATTTGAAACTTTCCAGCCAGTTCTGCCTGACAGTTGGTCTGAGTCTCCTTATGTTTTATTGGCTAATATACATCCATCGTTACAGTCTGATGTTTTGTCGAAAATGAAATCACCGAAACTGGTAATTTTGGATACTATGAACCTCTGGATTAAAAATACCAGAGAAGAATTAGTGTCGGTTTTAAAAGGTGTGGACATTTTGCTTGTTAACGATAGCGAAGCCAGACTTCTATCAGGTAAAGAGAGCCTGTCTGAAGCGGCGACAGTTATCAGAGGCATGGGGCCAGAGAAAATTGTAATCAAAAAAGGTGAGCATGGTGCGTTGCTGTTTTGTAAAGATTCAGTACTTGCAGTACCAGCTATAATCCTGCCGGAAGTAGTTGATCCAACTGGAGCTGGCGATAGTTTTGCCGGTGGTTTTATTGGCCATCTTGCAGCTGAAGGTGCAGATCGCAACAGTTCTGACCTGGTTTTCAGGCAGGCGATGGTCAGCGCGACGGCAGTAGCGAGCCACTGTCCAGAAGCTTTTAGTGTTGAAGGATTGCTGGCAATGGATGAAAAAAGCTTTCAAAGCAGGAGAGATACTCTATTAGCTATGATGGTACCTTGAGCCAGAATCTTTTCAGTTGTGGAATAATTAGATATTTGTTACTATCAGTCTGAGAAGGAACTTTTTTATTACCTCAAGGAAGAGAAGAGGAGCCCATATATGGAACAACATGATAATGACAACGCATGGGTTCAGGACGCTGAAAACTGGATATGCCAAATTAAAGATGTTCGCCAGTGTAAAATTGATCTTGATAATTCCGGTGAAGTCGTTGGCGTGCATGTAGTTGCTGCAATGGATCGTGATCCTAAACAAATTGTCAGAGATGTGGAGGGGCTGCTGAAAGCTCGCCTTGGTCTTGAT
Source organism: bacterium (assembly GCA_018652925.1). GTDB lineage: Bacteria > Krumholzibacteriota > Krumholzibacteriia > LZORAL124-64-63 > LZORAL124-64-63 > JABIBH01. Next base: position 1,177 of record JABIBH010000088.1, read on the forward strand.
GTTTTTTATAAAAAAATTGGTGTTGTTCAGGTTGTTGATGGCGAAAGTTCGCATTTGAATCAAAAGGTTGCTCCTATACCGGTTTCTAAGCCAAGTTCAAGCAAATCCACGCAAATTTCAAAACAACCACTTGCCAAACCTATTGCCAAACCTGTTGCCAGAGCGGTTCCAGCTGTTGTATCACGTTTGGTTTGTGAGTCTGTTTCAGTTCGAAGTGGTCGTAATCTTTCAGCTGAAGTTGAACTCAAAAATGGTGATGAAAGTTTTGTTGGTATTTGCAAAGGGTCAAATGCTACAGGAAATGATTTGATGCTTGTAGCCAGAGCATCTGTTTCAGCACTTAATAAATTACTTGATGGTGACATGGAGCTGGCTTTATCGGAAATAAGGGAAGCCAATGTTTCTGGTGACAAAGTGTTGCTTGTTGCTATAGAGTTGATTTCTGGCAGGAAAATTGAAAAGCTGTATGGAACTTGTGCCATCCAGCAAAACTTGCACCAAGCTGTTGTTTACTCAGTTCTGGATGCAGTTAATAGAAAACTATCTGTAATTTCCAACATGGAAGTTGCAGGATAGAGCTTGAGCGGGATCGGTTTTTTTGATAAAACCGAGCGGAGCGAATACGAGCGGAGCGCCTCAACTGTCATAGCGGTGACAGTTAGTTCGTAACTGAAACGGAGGTGTTACTATGCTTGAATTCCTAATTGGTTTATTTTGGAAATGGGAATGGTAATTTCTAATTGATAAAACCGGTTCCGCTTTAGCACATTCACTCTCATAATTACTCTAAACTGCAGGTTGTATTTTGTTCCGCCCAATAATAAGCAGAGTTCCGTTTTATACTTTCTACAGTGCAACACTGTTGTTTGGTACGCTTCTAATTTCCTATCTAATCCTGGTAGACTTTAATCTATCAACCACAAATTATTTTCATGTAGTGGTGTTCTTTTCCGCACTGTTGATTGCTGACACCAAGATGGTTCAGACTCAAGCTCGCGGTAGTGGCAAGGTTATGTCATCGCGTGCTTTTGATTTGGCGATGGTGGTAATATTCGGTCCTGCTGTAGCTGCAGTAATGGCTTCTACATCAGCACTGTTGCGTGGTTTTGTGTTCAAGACAACTTCACCGCGCAAGGCTATGTTTAATGCTGCTATGATGGCTTCTGCGTGTGGGTTGGCTGGAATGGCATTCAATCACTTGCCATGGCATCATCAGACCGCCGACATCAGGTTTTTACTACCTCTATTTGCAGCAATGCTCATTTATTCTGTTGTGAATACATCTTTGGTCGCAATTGTCCTGAGCGTTGACCGAGGCATACCACTTCGGGAAATATGGCATCGTGATTTCCGTTGGGGTACAATGAGTATTCTGATGGAGCTCCCGTTTGCTGCGACAATCATACTGCTTTATCATCAAATAGGTATTTGGTCGTTGCTTATTTATTTGCCGATTTTCATTATGCTGACAACTGCAATCCGTGCGTTGAAGGATATGAAAGAAGCCCACATGACGTGGCTGGCTGTGCTTGCAACTCAACTGGAAGCTGAT
>JABIBH010000089.1 GCA_018652925.1 bacterium
AATTTCAAAAGGCTTGTCCAGATAGCCGGTGTTATGCTCGGAAAGAGCAGTAACCTCAAGTCGTTCGTCACCAAAACCGGTGATTACAAGAACAGGTAGTTCCGGGTACTGGTTTTTGATTACTTTCAAAATCTTAAGGCCGTCAATGTCAGGCATAAAGATGTCAGTAATCAGGTAATCGTAAGCAAGACCTTTTTCACGAGCCTGATTCAGCTCGTGTATTGCTGAAATGCCATCTGGGCAAGCAATACATGTATAGTCTTCCTGAGTCAGTCCAACAGTAAGATTACGGCGAATCTCAGCTTCGTCGTCAATAATTAGTACGCGACCCTTCAATGGATTCCTCCTGGTTTATGTAAAACAGTTTGTTATCTGACATCAGCGCGTTCTTGTGAAAGCGCTTCATCCAGGTCGCTCCAGCGACCAGAATTAAGGTACATGTTCATTGCTTCTGCGGCTTGTCTGCCGTGGCCCATCGCCAAAATAACAGTTGCCGCACCAAGAACAATGTCGCCACCTGCAAAAACTCCTCTAACAGAAGTTTGTCCAGTTGACTCGTTTATAATTATGCCACCCCAGTTTGTACACTCCAGCTCTTTAAATGTTGCTGGAATCAGAGGGTTGGGACTGTTGCCAATTGCAACAATCATCACATCGATATCTTCAATGAACTCGGAATCTTTAATCGGTACAGGACTGCGCCTGCCAGAAGAATCCGGTTCGCCAAGTTCCATTTTTAAGAGCTCAACCTGTTTGAGCCACCCTTTGTCGTCGCCAATCAGTTTGGTCGGGTTCTGCAAAATTCTGAACTCGACGCCTTCCTGTTTTGCATGGTGGATTTCTTCCAGCCTTGCAGGCATCTGCTCTTCTGCTCGACGGTAAACAATCAATGACCGTTTAGCACCCATTCGTAACGCAGTTCTGGCACAATCCATGGCAACATTACCGCCACCAACAGTGACAACGGTTTTACCCTTCATCAGAGGAGTGTCCGATGCTTCCGGGAAGCTGTAAGCCTTCATCAAGTTTGCACGAGTGAGATACTCGTTTGCTGAGTAAACGCCAAGCAGGTTTTCACCCTCAACTCGCATAAAGCGGGGCAGACCGGCACCTGTACCTACAAAGACAGCATCGTTCTCTTCAACGAGAACTTTCATCGGAGTAGTTTTCCCAACCACATAGTTGTACTTGAAAACAACTCCCAGTTTTTCCAGGTAGTCTACTTCCTTCTGTACAATTGCTTTTGGCAGGCGGAATTCAGGGATACCATAAATCAGCACACCACCAGCCTTGTGGAATGCTTCATAAACTGTTACTTCGTGCCCATGTTTGATAAGGTCACCAGCAACTGTCAAACCAGCTGGGCCTCCACCAACAATCGCAACCTTTTTGCCAGTTGGTTCAGGTTTTGGTGGTAATTCAACTTCACCATGTTCTCTTTCGTAGTCGGCAATAAAGCGTTCCAACCGACCGATATTAACAGAAAGCGCCGGGTCTTTCTTTGATTTGCCAACTGTACAAACCAGCTGACATTGCTCTTCCTGCGGGCAAACTCTGCCACAAATAGCTGGCAAAAGGTTGGTCTCTTTCATTTTTCTGATAGCACCCTTGAAATCCCCATCTTCAATCAATTGAATGAATGCAGGAATATCGATACCGACAGGACAACCCTCAGTACAAAATGGCCTTTTACATTGAATGCAGCGTTTTGCCTCAGCCATTGCCATTTCCGGAGTATAGCCGGTTGGTACTTCGTTAAGGTTTTTTACTCTTACCTTTGGATCCTGTTCTGGCATATCGATTGGTGGAAGTTGTAGCCTTTCTTTGGTTTTCATGTCTACTTCTCCCTTCCGACGACGCCAAGTTTGCAGTCGTGTTTTTCACTATACATTTCCAGAGATTCTTTTTCGTAATCTTTATACATGGTCAGTCTGGCCATCATCTCATCAAAATCGACTTCATGTCCATCGAACTCCGGTCCATCAACACATGCAAATTTGGTTTTACCAGCAACAGTCACACGACAGCCACCACACATGCCAGTTCCATCAACCATAATCGGGTTCAGGCTGACAAGAGTCGGGATGCCAAGTTTTTTAGTGAGCAAACAGACAAATTTCATCATAATCGGTGGGCCCATAGCAACGCACTGGTCAAATTTCTCACCACTGTCTACAAGTTTTTGAATTGCATCTGTTACAAGACCCTTGTCACCATAAGAACCATCATCAGTTGTGATCACAAGTTCATCACTTGCTGAACGCATCTGCTCTTCCAGAATCATAAGTTCTTTTGATCGAGCACCAAGAATACTGGTAACCTTGTTGCCAACATCTTTCATACCTTTGGCAACAGGGTAAAGCGGGGCAGTACCAATACCACCACCAACGCAAAGTACATGGCCAATTTTTTCTATATGAGTAGCCTCACCAAGAGGACCGCAGATATCAGGAATTGAGTCGCCTGCTTTTTTCTGAGCCAACTCAAGTGTAGTTTTGCCTACAGATTGAACAATGAGAGTAATGCTACCTTCGTCCTTATCGACATCGGCAATAGTGAGTGGTATTCGTTCACCATCTTCACTGATCCTAACTATTACAAATTGCCCAGGTTCGCGATAGCGAGCCACATCAGGCGCATCAAATCGGTAAAGATGTACATCGGGTCCAATAATTGAGTGTTCGAGGATTTTGTGCATCAACTTGTCCTTCCTCAACGAGGGAGTTGTAGGTGTCAATTCCATACAGGAAAGTGGTACACAAAGTGAGTAAAATCAATAACCTATTGTAAGTAGGTGATTATGAGAAAGGCTATCAATTAGGCGTTTGCAGGTACTCTACGCAATATTGAGTATGGGAGTAAGTCTTGTTCCAATAAAATAAATTGTGAGTTTGTAACTTTTTCTACTTGCTCGCCCTTAATGGTGACCAAAGGCTCAGGCATTGTTATTGTTCCACCTGTTCCATCGGGAGATAGAAGCTCAAATTTGTCACCAGCAAAAATATTATTTCTAACTTCAATAACTGATCTGCCATCTACTTTTTCTTCCATTACATTACCGACCATTTTCGATGCGCTTCTTGAGTATGTAGAATCCGTTGAATAGTCTTCTTTATCGACGGAACCTTTCATAAACCCTTTTGAATAGCCTCTGTTGGGCAATTTATTCAATTCTTCAAGCCCGTTATCCCAGCTCACAGGTTCACCGTCAATAATTCGACGATAAAAGGCAACAGTAGAGGCTATATAATGAATTGACTTCATTCTTCCCTCAAGTTTCACCGATGCAACTCCAGCCTCTTGCAATTGAGGCAGGTATTCAAAAAGTGCCAGATCTTTCGAATTGAAAAAATAAGACCCACGATCGTCTTCAAAATATGGCATAAATTCGCCAGGGCGTTTTTCTTCAACCAATGAGAATTTCCACCTGCAAGGCTGCTTGCATTCTCCACGATTACCACCATAACCGGTCAAGTAATCGCTGATTGCGCATCGTCCTGAATATGAAAAACAAACTGCACCATGAACAAAAGCTTCTGTCTCTATTTTGCCGTTTGTCTGTTTCTGAATTTCCTGAATTTTTTCGATAGACAACTCGCGTGCAAGATTAACTCTTTTAGCTCCGTATTCGGCATAAGCTAATGCCGCCTGATAGCTGGTTGTGTTGGCTTGAGTTGAAATATGAAGGGCTGCCTTGAGATCAAGTTTTTTCAGTTCTGTCAAAACACCAAAGTCAGCAACAATGATTGCATCGACACCAATTTCATCAAGAGCCTGAGCAGAGGAAATCATTTGCTGATATTCATCACTCCAGGGGTAGATATTGAGAGTGACATACCCTTTTTTACCAAGGGAATGCAGATGGGAGAGACCTGCTTCAGCATCATCAATGGTGAAATTACCAGCAAAGTTGCGCAATGAACCAAACTCAGTGCCAAAGTAAACAGCATCTGCGCCATAGGCAGTAGCCCATTTTAGTTTGTTGAGATCACCTGCTGGTGCAAGAAGTTCCATTGTTATCTTTCGGGGGAAAAAAAGGCCCCTAGCTTTGGTGTGCCGGGGGCTTTATTGGTAGCGGGGACAGGATTTGAACCTGTGACCTTTGGGTTATGAGCCCAACGAGCTACCAGACTGCTCCACCCCGCATCCATTAAATTTTAACTTCATTTCTGAAGTGGGCGCAATATAGGAGCGACACCAGCACAAGTCAAGAAAGAGAATGTCATCTTGATTCTGTATTCTCAGCCTCTCCAACTATCTCAATCACTTTTTCTCCAGGCTTATGCATTCGGTATTTTTCGCGTGCAACTTTTTCCAGCATGTCAGGATCATTTTTCAAGGCTTCGATATCTGCTGTAAGTTGAGCTTGTTGAGCCTGTAAATTGCTAAGCTCAGTTGTGAGGTCATTTAATTCAGATTGCAGGTTTGAATATTTTCTGAAACCATTCCTGTCAAAAACAAGATGCCAAATTGCAAACAGCAGCAGGGCAAAGAATGCGAATGTAGGCAACTGCTTGAGAATCGGCCTGGCTACGGGGGAACCTCGCATGAAACGGGTTCCATTGGTTTCCTGTTTTGTCATGTTCGGCCTCCTCCATGAAGCAGCACAGAGTTATTTGCGGTTATAGAAACAACCAAGTCCCGGGTAAACTGCCAGGTCGCCGAGTTCTTCTTCAATCCGCAAGAGCTCATTATACTTTGCGATGCGTTCACTCCTGCAAAGTGATCCGGTTTTAATCTGGCCAGCATTTGTTGCTACAGCCAGTGACGCGATAGTTGTATCTTCAGTCTCACCACTACGATGACTTATTACATTGGTGTAGTTTGCGCGTTTGGCTATTTCAATTGTTTCCAGGGTTTCACTCAAAGTCCCAATCTGGTTCAGCTTAATCAGGATACTGTTTGCGCAACCACTGTCGATGCCTTGTTTCAATCTTTCAGGATTAGTTACAAACAAATCGTCGCCAACAATTTGAATTTTGCCACCAAGTTCTTTATTCATTTTAGCCCAACCATCCCAATCGTTTTCATCAAGTCCATCCTCGATTGAAACAATTGGATAGTCTTTTACAATTCCCTTATAGAAATCGATCAACTTGTCAGCATCCCATGCGCCGTCGCCTTCTGCGTCCAGATGATATGCGCCATCTTTGAAAAATTCACTGGCTGCACAATCCAAAGCCAGAGTAATGTCTTCGCCAGGTTTGTAACCCGCTTTTTCGATAGCTTCAAGTATGACATCAAGGGCTTCCCGGTTACTTCCCAGGTTGGGAGCAAACCCACCTTCATCACCAACACCGGTTGCCATCCCTTTGCTGTTCAAAACAGTTTTCAGGTTATGGAAAACTTCAGTTCCCATCTGCAAGGCATGACTGAAGCATTCAGCACCAGTAGGCATAATCATAAATTCCTGAATATCGACATTATTATCAGCATGTGAGCCACCATTAATAATATTCATCATCGGTACAGGTAATGTTCTGGCTGCGACACCGCCAAGATATTGATAGAATGGCAGACCAGTGGCGCTGGCGGCAGCTCTTGCTACTGCAAGTGATACACCAAGAATAGCATTGGCACCCAGTTTACTTTTGTTCGATGTGCCATCAAGTTCACAAAGAATACGATCAATCAGCACTTGTTCAGTTGCATCAATATCCAGAAGTTCAGGCTCGATAATTTCCTCAACGTGGTTTACGGCATTCAGGACACCTTTGCCCATGAAGAAATCCTTGTCACCATCGCGAAGTTCAACTGCTTCATGCTCACCAGTTGAAGCTCCACTTGGAACCATTGCTCTGCCAACATCGCCACCATCAAGAAGTACATCTACTTCAACAGTAGGATTGCCTCTTGAGTCCAGAATTTGTCGCGCTTGTATTGATTCAATATTAAACATGGCTTTTTGCCCTCCGGTACTGGTTGCAATTAATTGTTGAGCCGGATTCTATGTGTGTTGTAGTGCGGTGTCAAGAAATCTACTTCAAATGATGCATTTTGTTTTCAAATATGTTACAATTGAATTTGGTGAAAGCGTTCCCCGCCGCTAACGACAACCTGTTTACTTGAGAGGTCCCCGATGTTACTCCTTTCCAGGATAGTAATTCTTTGTCTTATTTCAGTTGTTGCCATTTCCTGCTTTGCTGGTGAACTGCCACCAGAAAGAGATGTCGATAATATTGAATATCTAATCCCACACCAGGAAACAGCTTATGAGCGTTTACTTTGGGAGGGCAAAGAGAATGAAATGCCAGCCCGCGGTACTCTTAGCGACCCACCGCCAGTGGGCCCGGTACGAAATGTTGCAGAGTGGGAGCCAGTGACAGGCGGTTTGATCAGATATCCACTTGGTTTACCATATGATCTGCTGAATGATTTAGATGACGATATTAATATCCATTGTGTAGTTTCAAGCAGTAACTATTCATCAGCTCAATCAAACTTCACTTCCAACGGAATTGATATGGGACGAGTGGAATTTCTTATTCGTGCAAATGATTCAATCTGGACTCGCGATTACGGCCCCTGGTATGTATTCGATGGTAATGGTGACATGGCAATTATCGATCACACATACAATCGTCCCTACCGTCCAAATGACAACATGATTCCTGTCTATTTTGGACAGCAACAAGGGATTCCGGTTCACAGCCACGATATGTATCACACCGGTGGTAACTACATGACTGACGGCTCCAACTTCAGCATGAGTACAGTTATGGTTTACAGTGAAGCTGCTGGTATGAGTAATGCAGAGGTTGATCAGTTGATGGCTGATTATTATGGCATCGAAACTTACAACACTCTTGAATATATAGAGAGTGGCGGTATCCATCACATCGATACCTGGGCCAAATTTCTTGATGAAGAAAATGTTCTTTTGAAAGAAGTATGGAGCAGCCACCACACATACAGCAATTTAGAGCAGAGAGCTACTCTGTTGGCTTCTCTGGAATCTTCAACAGGCCGTAATTATCAGGTTCACAGAATCTATTGTTACGATATCGGTTGGGGAGATCCTGCTTCCTACACAAACTCAATTATTCTGAACAAGAATATTTATGTTCCAATCTTTGGTGATGCCACCCACGATGCCAACGCGCTGGCAGTATATGAGACAGCAGCTCCAGGGTACACTATAAGAGGATATGATTATAGCGGCTTTATAACTGATGATGCATTGCACTGTAGAACAAAAGGTGTTTACGACAGGCACATGCTCAGAATTGAACATATCCCGGTTGCAGAAACACATGATGGACCAGTTGCAATTGAAGCTTTGATTGATGATCGCAGTGAAACCAGTATTCCATTCAAGGCAGTTTATTATCGATACGCTGGCGAAAGCTGGACAATGGTTTCAATGGATTCTGCCGGTATGGATAATTACGTAGGTACTATTCCTGCCCCGGAATCGGACACAACTGTTGATTACTACATCCATGCTGCTGACGCGAGCGGTAGAGTTGCTGGAATGCCTCGCACTGAGCCAGCTCACTATTACACTTTTAATATCAACGCCAATGACCTTTCAGGTGTTGAAACTCCAGGGATGGTTAAACCTGCAAAGTTGAACCCGAACTATCCAAACCCGTTCAATCCATCTACAACATTCTCATTTGAGCTGAAATACCCTGAGCCAGTAAAGCTATATGTAATGGATGCTCGTGGCCGATTAGTTCGTAAGTTGATTGATGGCACAGAATGTCAGTCAGGATTGACAGAGATAACCTGGAACGGTCGTGATGATTCCGGTCGCGAACTTCCATCCGGAACATATTTGTTTGTTCTGGAAGCTGCAGGTTTACGTTATAACAGGCCTGCTACTTTATTGAAGTAATATTTTCTTATTTAAGACCCTCGCTTGACTATTGTCACGCGGGGGTTTTTTGTGTTTAATGGAACCATGCTTTCAGAAATGCATTTCAAAGGTAATAAAAGGAGCCTTGATTATGTTTGGTAAAGTAATTTTATTGTCATTGTTGATGGCTACAGCACCAAAAACTGTATCAACCGATGCGGTGGTAAATGGTAACACAGAGTTTGCCATCGATATTTACCAGGAACTTTCAACAACTCCAGGTAATCTGTTTTTCTCTCCATACTCTATTTCATCGGCTTTGAGCATGACTTGTGCGGGGGCCAGGGGTAATACAGAAAAAGAGATGCTCAATACACTTCATCAAGACAATCAGTTGGATTTGCATACTGCATTTAAAAGTCTCAACGATAAATTATTTTCGGTTCAAGGTTATGAACTTAATATCGCCAACGGCCTCTGCTTAACTGGCCTTGATGTAAAAAAATCGTATAAGGATCTGCTTGAGAGGAAATATAATGCTGAAATCTTCCCAGGTGATTTAAAGAAAATCAATGAATGGGTCAGCAATAAAACCCAAAAAAGGATTCCAAAGATTCTGAATAGACTGGACAGACAATCTGCATGTGTATTGTTGAACGCTGTATATTTCAAAGCCGATTGGCAGAGCGAATTCAAGGCAAATAATTCTCGCTACAGGGATTTTTTTATAGACAAAAGCAATATTGTCTCAGTGCCTATGATGAATCAGACCAACAGCTATAAATACCTTGAAAACAGTCAGGTTCAGATTGTCGAGATGCCTTATAACGACGGGGCATCGATGGTTGTAATACTTCCTGCCCAAATCGATGGACTGCCAAAGTTTGAAAGTGATTTAAGCTCTTTGACGGATCTGCTGGATGAGCTTGATTCACATCAGCTGGAAAAAGTGAAGCTTGTCCTGCCAAAATTGAAAATGGAAACCGATTACGATCTGGTCCCTGTCTGTATGGAACTTGGAATGAAAGATGCCTTTAGTTCTGCTGCTGATTTTTCGGGAATGTCAATAAAGCCCCTCAGTATTGCTCAGATAAAGCATAAGGCATTTCTGGAAGTCGATGAAAAAGGAACTGAAGC
>JABIBH010000090.1 GCA_018652925.1 bacterium
AAAGAATTGCAAACTATCATTACAATTATTTATCTCTTGGCAGTTGGAATCGGAATGTTGTTCAACTTTCAAAAATTTGCTGAATTTGGAATAAACATATTCGAATGATCAGCGACAGATAAAATTCCCTCCCGACGACAGATAGAATTCCCGTTAAGATTACAATTATTTACCCTGTTCAGTATCCATCAATTGGAGGGTGCTGAATATGGTAACAGACCATCAGGTGAGGTTATTAATGCGTACAAAAAGTGCAAGGACTACACTTTCTGCAGCAGCAGCAAAATCGGGAATGAGTGAAAAGACGGCTCGAAAATATCTTCAATCAGGCAAGCTTCCCAGTGAAATGGCCGTCATGCACGATTGGCAGCTAAAGGAAGATCCTTTTGCGGAGGTTTGGGAATGCTATAAAGACATGCTTGCTGTTAATCCCGGTCTTGAGGCAACGACACTGTTTGAAGATCTTAGGCGAAAGCATCCTGGCCGTTTTGCAGACGGTCAGCTTAGAACGTTTCAAAGGCGCGTTAAGCATTGGCGTGCAACCGAAGGCCCAGACAAGGAAATCTTCTTTGCCCAAAATCATGTTGCCGGCAGGCGTAGTCAGTCAGATTTTACCAGTATGAATAGTGTTGGCATAACGATACAAGGTCGGCCATTTCGTCATTTGCTGTATCATTTTGTTCTGACCTATTCTAATTGGGAAACAGGCACAATCTGCTTTTCAGAAAGTTTTGAAAGCCTGAGTACTGGACTACAGAATGCCTTGTGGGTTCTGGGCGGTGTTCCAAAACAGCATCAGACTGACAGGCTGGGTGCAGCAGTAAAGGCCGCAAGTGGAAAACGTGGTGAATTTCAGCAACGTTATGCAGGACTTCTTGCACATTATAAACTTGATGGCAGGATGACCCAGGCACGCAGTCCGCATGAAAACGGTGATATTGAGCAGCGCCATCACCGGCTTAAGCGCGCAATTGCGCAATCACTTATGCTTCGCGGTAGCTTTGATTTCAATAGTCGCCAGGATTACCAGATATTTCTTGACAAGCTCTTTGCCCAGCTAAACAGCGGTCGCACACAGCGATTTCACGAGGAGCTGGAAGTACTTGGTCAACTCCCACTTAGCAAGCTTGATGCCCGCAAACGACTTAATGTAAAAGTTACCCGCAATAGCACTATCCGTGTAAATCACAACGTTTACTCAGTTCCCAGCAGACTTCGCGATCAGCAGGTAAAGGTAATGCTTAATGCTGAAGATCTTGATTTATACTACGGTAGCCAATATTTAGAAACGATCCCGCGTCAGCGTGGTGAAAGCAGGCATCACATTCAGTATCGTCATATTATTGATTGGCTGGTGCGCAAGCCCGGAGCGTTTGCCAATTATTGCTATCGTGAAGATCTGTTTCCTACGCATCGCTACAGAATGGCCTATGATGATTTGCTAAGTAGGTCACCGTCCATAGCGGACAAAACATATTTGAAAATTCTTCATCTTGCCGCCCACGAAAGTGAAACACAGGTTGACAAGATTCTTGAATATCTACTGGCCAGGGATATTGCCATAACTGCAAATGAAGTCGCAAGCAGGCTAAGGACAGTGATGCAATCAGCTGAACCCTACCCAACTGTTTTAATTGAAAATATCGATTTAAGCCAGTATGATAATTTAAGTAACCGGCAAGGAGCGGTATTATGACAAAACCTTCAAATATTACAGATGAACTCTGTAGCTGCTTAAAGGATTTACACTTGCCAGCAATGCGTGCAAGTTGGTTGGGCGATGCTGAAACCGCCCGTAAAGAGTCATTTAGCTACGAACAATACCTGCTTGGACTGCTAGAGCACGAACTCGAAGTAAGATCGCAGAATCGCATTTCGCGCCTGTTGCGGGAATCCAGACTTCCACTTGAAAAGAGCCTGTCCGCGTTTGATCGTAAACGGCTTTCGTTAAAGCTGAATGCAAATCTTAGTGCGCTACTTGAGGGAAGCTTTCTTGATCGTCGTGAGAATATTATCGCCTTTGGAAATCCAGGCAGTGGTAAAACACATTTACTGTGCGCACTTGCCCAGGAGCTTGTTTATCAGGGACATCGGGTACTATTTACTAAGTGCAGTCTGCTTGTTCAGCAACTGCTGATCGCCAAAAAAGAGTTAGAACTGGCCAAATATCTTAAGCGCCTTAGCCGCTTTGAAGCACTTATCATCGACGATATTGGATATGTTCAGCAGCATCGCCAGGAGATGGAGGTTCTGTTTACCCTTCTTGCAGACCGCTATGAGCGCGGCAGTGTTATGCTGACAAGCAATTTACCATTTTCTAAATGGGAGCAGATATTT
>JABIBH010000091.1 GCA_018652925.1 bacterium
CAATCGTCTTGTACTCTGTTTCTGATGGGGTGTTGACAGTCCAACATCGCGTTGGGTTAGAAGAACCTCCATATTCTATAAAATGGAACTCTGCAGGAACAAAATTATATTTTGGATGTGAGCGAAGTATTCTTTCGAATCCGAAGAGTTATGCGATTTATTCCCCGAATGAAGCTGCAAATGCAACACAGACTCTTTCATCTGGGGCAACAATAAACTCGAGTCGTGGAACAATTGATGATGCTGTTGCAGTTGCGGGGACCGGAAATGTTATCTCTGGAAGTCCAAGTTTTTCCGAGGGAATTACGCTGAATGATGCAAGTGCCGAGTTGACTTTGCAGATGACGAGTAAGCTGGATGCGAATCTTGCGCTTGGCAGTGGAACTGTCATCCTGGGTTCTGATTTGAGTATGGCGGACGGCTATGTTTTGACCGGTGACGGAAAAGTAGATTTTGACGGGAAGTCGTTTCATCTTCCAGGCGCTCCAAGTACGTGGACGAGTTCGATAAACATGTATAATGCCGGTGACATTGAGCTCCATTCTTATACGACGCTTTCTGGAATTTGGTATTTCAGCGGTGGACAAGAAACGGGTGGTAACATAAATGGAAACGGAAACGTTCTCGATCTTTCATCCGGTGGAACTATTAGAATTGACGGAAAACATAGCCTTCTTCTTGCAGACGTTTTTGTGAAGGGGATTGGTGATGCGAATGGCGGATCATTAATTTTCGAAGATACTCAATCGACTCTGACGCTTTCGAAGGCAGTAATAAGTTTGGATCAAGCTGTAACGTTTACAACCGGACGCGTTTATGTTGAGGGAAGTGAAAGTACGATTATCACAGCTGGGCACGAATTAACTTTCGATTCGAACTCGGTTTTAACAATTGATGGTGTAACGCTTTGGTATGATACGTTGTCGACTGGTGATGCTAGAAATATTCGTCGTGGAAGTGATGTTGCATATTCGGATGACGGAAAAAATATTGATTACCAAAACAACGGAGTTGTTCGATGTGCCGTTGCTGGTGTTGAGGACAGTATCACTGTTTCCGAGAGTACGACTTTAATCAAAAACGAAGTGATTGGTTCCTCAAGAACAATGACCTTTTCTGCGACTGCGACCTTGGGTGGAGGTGGATATGCGATTGAGTGGGCTCGTGGCACATCGGGAGCGAATGCCATGGTTCTTGGTGGCAACACAGCAACTTTAACAAATGTTGTTCTTAAAAATTTTAACACCGATGGAGTAAGCCTTGGCGGCGGAACTCTAAAGTTTGGCGACAATGTTTCAATTGAGCTTGGTGCAGATGAAACAATTGATACATTCACATGGTGGTTTACTGGGACAACAACTCCATCAACGATCTACGGGAAAGGTTGTAAGTTAACGCTCGGAAAAGAAGATTCCATAAAGCTAGATGATGATGTGACATTGAATATTCAGAATGTGCGAGTTGCTGGAATTACGCCGACAAATGATATTGTCATGTCCGGCGACGGTTCTAAGTTGGGATTGAAAAATTCACAGCTTGTGTTTGGCGGAGAGTATCCATTTACAACAGGATCGATTGACGTTTATGACGATGTGAATTTCGGGGGAAGAACTGCAGATGCATCGTTTGACTTAAGAACATCTGGAACTTTAACAATCAAAGCGAATTCCACATTGTTTTTAGACAGGAATTTTACTTTCACCTATTCCGCGATTCCAATTGCTTCCGCATCTGCCGGCTATAAAGATGGAATGTCGCAACTGAAGTTTGATGCTGCAACGTCGCGTTTGTATTTGAGCGGTTGTGAATTTCGAACTTCAACAACCGGAGCAAAACTTGACACGGGCTATTTGGTTGTCGAAGACAAAGTGACTTTCAGTAGCGGTGCACATCACGATGCAAGTGCAGTAAAGATTGACACTGGTTTAAGCTTAGAAATTCTCAAGGCTTCAACTTTAGATATGTATGGCTATATCGAATACGCTTCATAGGCAAATAATGTGCAAGGTTGCCACTGATAAGTGCGGGAGCATTATATTTACTTTGTATTCTGTAGTGTGTCGTTATAGTCTAGATTTCCGACAAATTGAGGGTTCAGCTACATAATAAGTTCGATGTAGACGTGAAATTGCTGCATAAG
>JABIBH010000092.1 GCA_018652925.1 bacterium
CCCAGCCAGCCGATCTGGAAAGACCTGGCCATATATTCCCGCTGGAAGCTCATGACGGTGGCGTCCTGCAACGAGCTGGTCATACTGAAGCAGTCGTTGATTTATGCAGACTTGCCGGTAAAAAACCTGCTGGAGTTCTCTGTGAAATAATGGATGACGATGGTTCAATGGCTCGTTTGCCAAAGCTCAGAGAGATGGCTGATGAGTTCAATATGAAACTCATTTCAATTGCAGACTTGATACGCTATCGACGTGAAAATGAAAAGTTGATTACCAGAGAAGCTGTTGTTGATATGCCAACACGCTTTGGAATGTTCAAAATGGTTGCTTTCTCAACTACCGTTGATGATGCTGAACATCTGGCTCTTGTCAAAGGCGATATTTCAGAAGATAAGACAGTGTTGGTTCGTGTTCACTCTGAATGTATGACTGGAGATTTATTCCACTCATTACGATGCGATTGTGGCGAACAACTTGAAGCTGCCATGGCAGCAATTGAAAAGCGCGGGTCAGGCGTTTTATTATATATGCGACAGGAAGGTCGCGGTATCGGTCTGATAAACAAGTTGAAAGCTTATGAGCTTCAGGATCAGGGGTATGATACCGTTGATGCAAACAGGAAACTTGGGTTCAAGGATGATCTGCGTGAGTACGGAATTGGTGCGCAGATACTTCGAGAACTTGGTGTGAAAAAACTGGACCTGATGACAAACAATCCAAGAAAATTGGTTGGTTTGTCCGGTTATGGAATTACCCTGATGGATAGAATTCCACTTGTGGTGAAACCAAATGTTAAGAACGCCAAGTATTTACAAACAAAGAAAGATAGATTGGGTCACATTTTTGAAACAGAAGAAGGGAAAAGTAATGGGTAAGAAATTTGAAGGAAGCTTTAATGCAGGTGATGCAAAGATCGCTATCGTTGGTAGCAGATTTAATGACTTCATCGTTCAGGAACTGGTTGACGGAGCTAAAGATTGTCTCTTGAGACATGGCGTTTCCGATGGCAACATTGATGTTGCCTGGGTGCCGGGAAGTTTTGAGATTCCGATGGCTGCCAAAAAGCTGGTTCAGAGTGGAAGATACTCTGGAATAATCTGTTTAGGTTGTCTGATTCAGGGTGCAACACCACATTTTGGCTATATTGCCAGTGAAGCTGCAAAAGGTATTGCTCAAGTCTCTATGGATAGCGATATTCCAGTGGCATTTGGTGTAATTACAGCTGACACTTTGGAACAAGCTATTGAAAGAGCTGGAACCAAGGCAGGCAACAAAGGGTTTGAATCAGCTATGGGTGTTCTTGAAATGATTGACCTGTGGCAGGTTATCGAGAAGGGGTAATTTTGGGTAAACGACGCAAGGGGCGAGAGCTCCTGGTACAAGCCCTCTATGCTTCGCGATTATCAAAAAGTTCTGTTCAGGACTGCATTGATGATCAATTGGAAAGGCGAGTGGCATCGGCAGAAACTGCTGCATTTGTCAGGCCTTTGGGCGAGTATATCGAGCTGAATTTTGCATCGATTGATAGAACGTTAAATCGGGCCCTGACAAATTGGGACCCTGACAGAATTGGTAATGTAGAACGATCTATAATGCGCATGTGCATTGCGGAGGTATCGTTTTCAGACGAAGTCCCTGCTGCAGTTGCTTTGAATGAAGCACTTGAAGTTGCCAGGCTATTTGTTGACGATGATGCTGTCCGATTCATTAATGGTGTTCTTGACAATGCCCTCAAAAGCATAAAGCAGGAAAAAACAGATTGAAGTCTTCAACCAAAAAGCATTGGCAGGATTTCTGGGACGTAGCAGACCGTATATCTCTTGAAGATGTATACGGAAACGACGGGCGAATTGTCCGTGAGATTAGTGCTCTAGGAAGTCTTGAAGGTAAAAAGGTATTGGAAGTTGGGGCAGGTTCTGGCCGCGATGCCGTCTACCTCGCAACTGCTGGTGCTGAAGTGTGGACTCTTGATTATGTTTCCGGCTCTCTGGAATTGACTA
>JABIBH010000093.1 GCA_018652925.1 bacterium
AATCCGGTTGACCTTGCTGATAACATGAAGAAAAACAGTGGGTTTATTCCTGGTGTTCGTCCTGGTCGCAAGACTGCGGAGTACATTGACAGGGTTTTGACTCGCGTTACTTTGCCAGGCGCATTTTTCCTGGCTTCTATAGCAGTTCTTCCTGATTTGATGATTTTCTGGTTCAATATTCCATTCTATTTTGGTGGAACAGGGCTGTTGATTATCATTGGTGTTGGTTTGGATACATTGCAACAAATTGAATCTCACTTGATTATGCGTCACTATGATGGATTCATGACCAAGGGCAAGCTTCGCGCTCGCAAGTAGGAGTTTGTTGTGAACATTATTTTATTTGGAGCACCAGGAAGCGGTAAGGGCACTCAGGCAGATTTGATTGTAGAATCACATGGCCTGAAACATGTCTCAACCGGGGATATTTTGCGAAAAGCTGTTCGTGACGGCTCTGATCTTGGTAATCAAGTAGAGAGTACACTCGCAGCAGGTGAGTTGGTAAGTGACAGTGTGATGATGGATCTGATCCGAAGAGTTATTTCAGATATCTCTGTTGAACAGGGATGGTTACTGGACGGATTCCCACGGACTGAAGATCAGTCAAAAGGGTTATTGACTCTTTTGGATGAGCTTGGTGAGACTGTTGACGCAGCAATCGATATCTTTGTTGATAACGATGAAATTGTTCGCAGGCTTTCTGGCAGACTTACATGTGATGAATGTGGTCGTGTTGGGGTAGCTGAAAACAATGCCAATAACACTTGTCGCAATTGCAAAGGTTCGATGCGGGTAAGAAGAGATGACAAACCCGAGACTGTGCTGAAAAGACAGAAAATATTTCGAGCCAGGACGCGACCAGCCAAAGATGTGTTGGCGCAAGAGTACGATGTGCACCGCATAGATGGTGTTGGAACGCCGACAGAAGTCGCACAGAGGATTCAAAGTGTCCTTGAACAGATCAATCAGGCTTAAAACACCTGAAGAAATAGAAAAAATGGCCAGTAGCGGGCAATTGCTTGCGGAGGTCTTTAAAGAGTTAAAATCAGTTATTGTTGCTGGAGTTACAACAGCAGAGATTAATAAAGTAGCTGATGATATGATTGTTGAAGCCGGTTGTATTCCTTCATTTAAGGGATACAGTGGATTTCCGGCCGCTTGTTGCATCTCTGTCAATGAGGAAGTTGTTCACGGTATTCCCGGAAACAGAGTCCTGAAAAACGGAGATATTGTTGGAGTTGATTGTGGCCTGATTATGGAAGGCTGGCATTCTGACTCCGCAGAGACTTACGCCATAGGTGAAGTCTCGATGGAAGCAAACAAGTTGATGACAACTACCAGAGAATGTCTTGCGCTGGCAATTGAGCAGGCGATCCCTGGTAACCGGATATCTGATATTGGTATTGCTGTTGAGACAAAGGCTCATAAGGATGGGTTCTCAGTAGTGGAAACCTTGGTAGGACATGGAATCGGCAGAGAGTTGCACGAAGATCCACAAGTTCCTAACTATAGGTGTTTGTCAGATTCAGATCCGATTATTGAAGAAGGGCTGGTTATTGCAATCGAGCCAATGATCAATATCGGAACCAAGAGAGTTGTTACCGAGTCTGATGGCTGGACAATTCTCACTGCGGACAGGAAATTGTCCGCTCATTACGAGCATACAGTGGCTGTTACAGCTAATGGGCCACGTATCTTGACTTGGCGTTAAGCGCTTTCGACGGGAGATTGACAGATGGCCAAAGAAGAAGGCATTTCGGTAGAAGGCGAAGTTACAGAAGCTTTGCCGAACGCAATGTTCAGGGTCAAGTTAGAGAACGAGCATGTTGTTCTGGCCCATATTTCTGGCAAGATGAGGATGCACTACATTCGAATTCTGCCTGGCGATAAAGTAACCGTTGAACTTTCACCGTATGATTTGACTAGAGGTCGAATCACATATCGGTACAAGTAAGAAGTAGCAACACGATAAGTTGCAAGGAGTAGCAATGAAGGTCCGCAGTTCAGTAAAGAAAATGTGTGATAAGTGCAAAGTTATTCGTCGCCACGGAGTGGTAAGAGTGATTTGCGTTAACCGTCGGCATAACCAGAGACAGGGTTAGTATGCCCGCCCATCCTTAAGGGGTAGGGCAACGAAAGGAGCCAACGTGGCAAGAATTGCCGGTGTTGACATCCCAAATGAGAAGCGGATTGTAACTTCTCTAACTTACATTTTTGGAATTGGTCCTCATGTGGCCATTCAGATATGTAATAAAGCAGAAATCGATCCAGAATTGAAGACTCGCGATCTTACTGAAGATGATACTCGTAATATTATTAGTATCATTGATAAAGATTATCGGGTTGAGGGTTCCTTGCGTACAGAACTGAGTATGAACATCACTCGTTTGATGGACATAGGCAGTTATCGCGGATTGCGTCATCGACGCAGGCTTCCGTGCCGTGGGCAAAATACCAAAAATAATGCCAGGACATGTAAAGGGCCAAAGGCTCGTCCGGGTAAGAAGTAGTAGTTTACTGGAGGTAAACAGTTGGCTGGACCAAGTAAAAAAGGCTCTAAAGCTAAATTGAAACTGGATGTTAATGGTGTGGCTCACATCAAGTCTAGCTTCAATAACACAATTATTACTATGACTGACATGGGCGGCAATGTTGTAACCTGGTCTTCAGGTGGGCATCAAGGTCGTTACAAAGGTAGTCGTAAATCAACTGCTTTCGCAGCTCAACTCGCAGCTCGTGCCGCAGCCATTGAGGTACTCAATGGTGGTATGAGAAAAGTTGAAATTTGGGTTCGTGGTCCTGGTCAAGGTCGAGAGGCCGCTATCAGGACATTGAAAGCAGAGGGTCTCGAAGTTACTCGCGTTAAAGATGTAACTCGGATCCCACACAACGGTTGCAGGCTTTCTAAGCGTCACCGTCGATAGTTTATCGACTCTGATGTTGTGCGTAAATGGGCGCATGAAGGCTGATGTTCACCATTTCAAGCGGCGAAGGGAATTACCAGGCCATGAAGTGGATCAATATGATGATGCCAGAAGGCGTCAAGATTAATAAAGAAACGCAGACCGATAATTTTGCCGAGTTGGAGATTACTCCACTTGAGCGAGGATTTGGTCAGACACTGGGTACAGCTCTGCGTCGTGTTTTGCTTTCTTCAATTCACGGACATGCTATAGCAGCAGTTCAGTTTGAGGGAGTACAGCATGAGATGAGTACAATGCCACATGTGTTGGAAGATGTAACTGACATCGTGCTGAATCTCAAGCAAGTTGTATTTAACTTGTCTGATGTTCCTTCTCATTGGGCTTCAATTGAAGCTAATGAAAAAGGCGAAGTTACTGCAGGCATGATTAACGGTGATCCTGAACTGGTAGTTCATAATCCTGATCATGTAATCTGTACAATTACTGAACCTGGTTCATTCAATGCCAAGGTTTACGTCGAAACTGGACGCGGTTATGTAGACCGTGAACAACACGAGATTCCTGATGATGTAATCGGTGTTATTCGAATCGATTCCAACTTTTCACCTGTTAAAAAGGTGAGCTATCGTGTGGAAGACACTCGTGTCGGCCAGCGGACGGACTATGACAGTCTGATTATTGGTTTTGATTATGATGGTAGTGTTAATCCTGAAGATGCACTGGCTTTTGCCGGTAAAATCCTGAAGGATCACTTCCATATGTTCATTAACTTTGATGAAGCTCCTATCGATGCGATGGAAGATGAAGTTGATGAAGAAGTAGAACAAAGAGTTGAACAGCTGACTCGTGGTGTGGAAGAATTGGAACTTTCTGTTCGTTCTGCCAACTGCCTGAAGTCAGGAAGAGTTGACTCTCTTTATGACCTTGTTACCAAAACTGAGCAGGAAATGCTTAAATATCGTAACTTTGGTCGTAAGAGTCTGAACGAAATCAATGAGATTCTTCAAGGTATGGATCTTTCTTTCGGAATGACTTTTGATGAAGAGATTAGAGAACGGGTTGAAGCAGTTCTCGCCTCAAACGGGTAACTGATAACTGGCCACAGGCCATGATAACTTCCGGCTATGTTGCTGGGCTGATAAAGGATGGAAAACAATGCGTCATAATGTACGCGGCAGGAAACTAAACCGTACCGCGAGTCATCGTAAAGCGATGTTCCGCAACATGGTTACAGATCTCTTTCGTCATGGCAGGATTAAAACAACTACTGCTAAGGCCAAAGAGCTTCGCCCAATCGCTGAACGTCTGATTACTTATGCTAAGCATGGTGATTTGAATTCACGTCGTATGGCTGCCAGAAAAATGTCTGATCCTGCGATTTTGCAATTATTGTTCTCCGAAATCGGACCTCGATTTGCTGATCGTCAGGGTGGGTACACCAGGATTTTGAAGCTTGACGCTGTTCGTCGTGGTGATAATGCAGAGGTGTCTATTATTGAGCTGATTGGTGCAGATGAAGAAGTTGTAGCAAAGCCTAAGAAGGTTAAAGCTGCTGCTGAAGAAGCACCAGTTGTCGAAGAGGCAGCAGAAGAAGTTTCTGAAGAAACAGCTGAAGAAGTTGTTGAAGAAGAAGCTGCTGAAGTAGAAGAAGCTCCTGCTGAAGAAGACGAAGAAAAGACTGATAAAGAGTAAATTAACTCTTTTATAATAATTGGCTTCCGATGTTATAATCGGAAGCCTTTTTTATTTGCTTTAACGGCTTTAAATCTGCTTATTGACAGAATGCGCGAACAGTTGTTGCATAGGAAGAACTTTGCTCCCAATCTCTAAGGTCGGGTAATTCCAATAATCTTGAAGGATCGGTTCTCATGACAGAAATCAAATTACATAATGTTGGTATTACCGGTATGGGTATGAGTTTTCCTGATAAAATATTGTCCAACGCAGATCTTGAAAAAATGGTCGATACAAATGATCAGTGGATTGTTGAACGCACAGGGATTCGTGAACGACGAATTGTTGAAAAGGGCGTTGGAGCTTCTGTGCATGGAGCTGAGGCAGCAAGAAGAGCAATTGCACAAGCTGGGCTTGCTCCTGAAGATATCGATTTGATAGTTGTGCCAACAGTTACTCCTGATATGATGTTCCCTTCTACAGCTTGTATAATTCAAGATCTGATAGGTGCTACAAATGCCTGGGGTTATGACTTGGGTGCTGCATGCAGTGGCTATCTTTTTGCACTTGAATCGGCAAGATGTCAGGTTGCCAGCGGGATGGCAAAGAATGCTGTTGTTATCGGGACAGAAGTTATGTCATCGATTATTGATTATGAAGATCGCAACACATGTATTCTGTTTGGCGATGGGGCAGGGGCTGCTGTAATTCAACCTGTTGCTGATTCTGCACCTGGAATTATTGATTCAATTAATTATATCGACGGGAGTGGGGTCAAACATCTGCATATGAAAGCTGGTGGCAGCCAGATGCCAGCAAGTAGTGAAACTGTTGCCAACAAGTTGCATTATGTATACCAGGAGGGTGGCGAAGTATTTAAACGTGCCGTCCGCGGAATGGCTGATGTTGCGTTGCAGGTTGTTGAGAAAAATGGACTTAAAAAGAGCGATGTTAAGTTGTTGGTTCCTCATCAGGCCAATACCAGAATTATTGCTGCTGCTCAGCGCAGGCTGGAACTTACCGACGAGCAAGTAGTAATCACAATCGACAGATATGGCAATACAACATCTGCCAGTATTCCAACAGCTCTTCAAATTGCTTATGAAGAAGGGCGTGTTGAAAAAGGTGATCTGGTAGTTCTTGTCAGTTTTGGTGCTGGATTTACCTGGGGCGCAACATTGTTGCGTTGGGGTCTGTAAACGCGAGGAAAAACCTTGATTGAAACCAGCGGGTTAACCAAACGGTTTGGTGATTTTGAAGCTCTCTCGGAGCTGAATATCTCAATTCCAACAGGTGAAATAACAGGATTTCTGGGACCAAATGGTGCTGGGAAAACAACTGCTATGCGGATATTGACTTGTACTATGTCGCCAGATTGCGGGTCAGCAACTGTTGCTGGTTTTGATGTTGTTGATCAGCCTGATGAAGTTCGTAAACGCATCGGTTTTATGCCGGAAAATGCTCCTCTTTATCCAGACATGACTGTTACGGAGTTATTGAATTTTGTAGCCAGAATAAAAGCTGTTGAGAGTGCGGATCACGTGGAATCGATTATCACTCAAACTGGCCTTGATTCCATGCGCGGGAAACTTGTAGCACATCTTTCACGCGGGTTCAGGCAGAGGGCAGCACTTGCTCAGGCATTGATTGGGGATCCTGAAATCCTGATTCTCGATGAGCCTACCAGCGGTCTTGATCCACACCAGATTGTTGAAATCAGAGAGTTGATTCGCGATTTGCGCGGGCATCGAACTGTTTTGTTGAGCAGCCACCAACTTGATGAAGTTGCCAGAATTTGTTCAAAGGTTTTGATCATCGACAAAGGAAAGCTTGTAGTTGAAGTAGATCCACTGCAGGTGGAAGGTACTCTTGAAGACTTGTTCCTGCGTTCAACTTCGGGGGGTACAAGATAATGCGTTCATTATTTGCAATAACCAGTCGCGAAATCGGGAGTTTTTTCCACAGCTCAGTTGCACCTTTGGTACTGCTTGGATTCCTGCTACTTGCCGGATTTACATTCATCGATACAACTCTGCAGTACAGTGTAATTTCACGCGAGGCGATGCGTTCAACACCTGGCGCATCGGCTGGTCTCAATGTTTCTGATGGCATAATCCAACCACTGGTTCATGCGGTTGGTGTATTGCTACTGTTTTTATTACCTGCAGTATCGATGCGATTGTTCAGCGAAGAATACCGCAGTGGTCGATACGATTTGATAATGAGTTGGCCGGTATCAGAACACCAATGGACTATTGGCAAGTTCCTGTCAGTTGTAGTTGCTGGTGCAGTTATGATTGTTGCGCTGGTTCCAATGTTCATTGCTGTTGGAATGCTGGCTCCACTTGAGCCGGGAACCCTGTTCACATCAATGCTGGGCTTATTGTTCATGGTAATGATTGTTGCTGCATGGGGGCTGTTTTTCTCATCACTGGTTCAGTACCAGGCAGTAAGCTATGTACTTACTTTTGTATTTATTCTGCTCTTGTATCTGGCTTCGAGTATGGAAACGGTTTTGCCTGGCGGGCTTGGAAAGTTTGGGAAAAACCTCTCTATTCCGTTTCATTTTCGCCGGCTCAGTTATGGCACAATAGACTCACGCGATATTATCTATTTCCTCTCACTGACAATTGCCGGTCTGTTTGCAACTACAAGTTCTCTGTCTGCCAGACGATTGCGTGGCAGCAGAATGGCATCAAAGTGGGTGCCATCGATATTGCTGATTGTATTACTTGTAGTGGTTAACATACTGGTTACGAGTAATCCGTTTTCAATCGATTTGACAAGTAATAAAAGATTCAGTCCTGCGCCTCAGACAGTGCAGGTGTTACAGAGCTTGAACAGCGAAGTTCATGTGGATGCTTTTTATGGTCGGAATGATCCCAGGCGTAAAGCACTGGATGTAATGTTCAGCTACATGGCTCAAAAATCGGCGTTGTTCAGCTGGAATATGTATGATCCCGATCGGGATATTGTTGAAGTTGAAAAATCTGGTATTTCCAGAACACGATCGATTGTAGTTTCATGTG
>JABIBH010000007.1 GCA_018652925.1 bacterium
CTGTATCATTGAATTCAACGATACATACATACTATACAGCATTATTGACGAGCTTCAACCCTCTTTTCTGCATTTTTAGACAGAACTGTGACTTTTTCTCGCATACAGGAAATATGCAAGAGGTATCACAACAACTGTTAAAATTGTAGACAGTAAAGATCCCATCATCAGTGAAATAGCCAGACCCTGAAAAATAGGATCAAATACCATTACAAATGAACCAGTAACTACTGTTCCAGCAGTCAACGCAATAGGGAGGAATCGTACAGCTCCAGCCTCAATACAGGCATCTTCAAGACCCAGCCCTTCTGCAAGTCTCGCCTCTATGAAGTCTATGAGTAATATAGAGTTACGTACCATGATACCCGCAAGCGCTATCACCCCGATCATGCTTGTGGCAGTGAAAAACGCTCCAAACATCAAGTGACCAGGAATAATACCCACCAGAGTTAAAGGTATTGGAATCATCATCAACAGAGGCACAGTAAAGTTTTGGAACATACCCACAATCAGCAGGTAAATCAGCACCAGGACTACTGCAAATGCAGCACCCAGGTCGCGGAAAACCTCATAGGTTATGTGCCATTCTCCATCCCATTTCAAAGCATAATCTTCTTCCATATTTGGTTGTTCACGGAAGTTCTGACTGATTTCCTGCCCGCTTGGCAGGCGAATTGCAGCAATTCTCTCACGCATATCCATGATTGCATAGACTGGTGATTCAAGTTCGCCAGCAACATCGGCAGTTACATAGATAACCGGTTTCAGGTTTCTACGATGCCTGCTTTTGGGAATTACAGTCTCTTCTATTATGACAACATCGCTCAGCGGAATTAGGACCCCAGCTGTAGAGTAGATGTAAAGATCCGATAGAGCCTCAACAGTTGACCGGTCTTCAATTGGCAGCCTGATATTTATATTTACAGGTTCTGCAGAATCGGAAACATGAAGTAGTCCACCATCGTATCCATTCAATGCAACAGCTAAAGTTTGAGCTGCCTGTTCAACACTTACTCCTCTAACTGCAGCACGTTCCTGGTCGATTCTAAATATCAACTCGCGCATTTCATCTTCAACATACCAGTCGATGTCAACAACACCTGGCGTGTCCTCAAAGATTGTTTTTACCTGAGTTGCAACATCCAGGCGACCCTCATAATCAGGGCCGTACACTTCACAAACCAGAGTTGCAAGAACCGGAGGTCCCGGTGGAACTTCAGAAATTTTTACTGCTGCATTATATTTGGCAGCAATTTCCTGTATCGGCCCGCGAACCCTTTTTGCGATTGCATGACTTTGATCACTTCTGTGATCTTTATCAACAAGGTTAACCTGCAAGTCGGCAACATTTGGACCTTGGCGCATAAAGTAATGTCTTACAAGCCCGTTGAAATTCACCGGCGATGCGCAACCGGAATAAATTTCATAGTCAGTTACTTCAGGAACTGTGGAAATATAATCGCCAATCTCGCGAGCGAGTTGTGTTGTAGTTTCAAGAGTAGTTCCTTCAGGTGTGTCAATCACAACCTGGAACTCACTTTTATTATCAAATGGCAACATCTTCACTTGAACAGTTCTTGTTACAAACATGTAGCTGGCAGCAACAGTCATCAGTGCAACAATAGCCAGAGCTAGAATACCTTTTGCAGGTTTTTGTAAAAGCGGTCTGACTATTTTATTGAATGTTTTATAGATTGGTGTTTCATGCAGGTCGTAATTACTTTCACCATCTTTTTTACTGAACGGCTTTAATAATCGCACGGCAAGCCATGGCGTAATTGTCAGCGCAACCAGTAATGAAAACGCCATTGCCATGCTTGCGCCAATTGGCATCGGCTTCATATATGGCCCCATCAGACCACGTACAAAAGCCATCGGCATCATAGAAACAATTACAGTCAGTGTTGCCATAATTGTTGGATTTCCAACTTCCTGAATTGCTTCAAGAGATGTTGCAATATTTACTTTGCCCTTGATTTTAAAGTGTCGATGCATGTTTTCAACGATGATAATTGTTGCATCAATTACAATA
>JABIBH010000094.1 GCA_018652925.1 bacterium
CTGCAGAATATTTGGAAAAAGCGGTAAGGTTGGTTCCTGATAATGCAGAAATTCATTTTAATTTAGGTATTGTCTTGATAAAAAAAGGGGATTTAAAAAGCGCAATATTTCATCTAAAAAAAGCATTAAAGCTTGACCCGGGAAATAATATAGCCTCAGAGATATTAAATAGCATAAATAGGAGGCCATCGTAGCAGGATAAATAAAACAACCATTGGTTGATACAAACCAGTACTGAAAGATTACAACCGTATGTAATTTCATTTGTTATGATGAAAGTGTTTTGAAAAAAGCCTTCAACAATAGACAGTTACATGAAATATTTCACAATCGCCCACTTGGTCCCGTAATTGCATAACAGTTTCATGTGCATTTAATTTAAATTTTGCCTTTATTGGGCAAGATATTATTTTTCTTGAAAAGGGGGTGGTAGATAAAAAATAGTTACATGCAATAAATCACACAATTTGTTTTATGATTTTTTAATTTTAATTTTTAAGGAGAAAATATGAATAAAAAAAGTATTATATTGTCACTGGCATTAGCAATGTTTTTTGCTTTTGCGCTTTGCGGTTCTTCCTTTGCTGCTTCAAGTGACGGTCTTATCGGACCTGTAAAATATAACAACACAGATACAACACTTACAGCCACAGCGATTAGCTCAGTTAAGATTACTGAAATAGGTAATGACAGTTATGCAACTGATGGATACCTTACACTTACAATACCTTCTGAAGTCGCTCTTTACAATATTGGAACACCCAGCAACTGGTCCGGTGGTTCCATAACAAGAAGCACGACTTACCTTGGGAGTTCAACTTCTAAAAAAAGTTTGTATGTATATGGTACCGGTGGCACAAACCGTAATATATTGTTTTTTAGATATGGTAACTCTCAATATGGTATCATGAATGTATTCACCTCTGGCGCTTATTCTACAGCTCAAGCGCTATGCTTTGGCACCGGTGCTTCTACAGGATACTCCCTACTTGCTGATATCAGCGACTGGTCGACTGTCGCCACACCTTCAGATGCATCTACATCAACTGAAGCTGTAGGTACCATTTATTTTAATGACACAACCAGTGAGACTGTAATTGAGCTTGGTGTCAAAGAGGTCAGTACCACAAGTGCTGATTTTATACTCCTTGCATCCGGTATGCAACTGAAACCTGCTGCTTTAGATACCACCGGTGATGTCAGTCTTGCCATGGCTAATGGAAACGTTGCAGGAACTGCTCCAATAGGCATTACTGCCGGATCTGAAAAGGTTCTGGTTCTTGTAACGCAACCTGGAAGTCTTTCAGGAACTGCATCTACATCTACTGTACCCCAGATAAATGCAGGCGCTGTAGCTGCTCAGCCTATAGGTAAGATTAAACTTACTCTGGTTGGTGATGCTGCCGCTAGTACAGCTTCCACAATTGTATTTACACTGGATGGCGGGGCTAAATTCCATACTGATGCTGGTACACCAGGTGTAAGCCGCACTGGAGTTCCCACTGCTCAAGTTGCTGATGCTGATTTTTCAGTGAATTCTTCTGGTGCATTAGTATTAACAATTCCAGCTGCAGATTCACAGCATTTTGATGATACTGACACTTTTACAATTTCCTCAGCTGGAACTTCTGATTTTATCAATGCTGATTCGATTACAGCAGCCGGAGATATTAATGCGACAGTTACTGGTACCGGGGCTTATGCCGCTCTGAGTCAGTCTGTAAAGGTTGCAACAGCGGCTCTGCCAGGCACAGCTATTTCATTTGTTGATAATACAACGACGGGCCTTACATCGCTTTACGCCGGCAGGAAAGGACATGAACTTGGTACTGATGAGTATGTCCTGGTTGGTGAAAACGCTCCGACATCTCTTCTTGGAGGAGGCTCCATTACTATGGCATTGAGCAGTGGTGCCAAATTCCAGACTAGCTCAACTGTTGATATCTCAGCTTACACAACAACTCCTTATGCTAGTGGTTTGGTTGTCGGTACAGATCCATCTGCCGCCGCTTCTACTTCAATAAGTATTTCAGTTAGTACACCTAGTTCAGGCAATAGAGGTGCTTTTAAAGTTGGTAAAAACAGCAGTGACTGGCTTGATCTTTCAAACGCAACTGCCGGGCCGCTCCAAATGACCTTAAGTGGTACTGCAGGCGCATCAGGCACGGTTACAATTGCAACTGTGATTAATGCAACTACTACGACAGCTCTTTCTACTCCAACTATTGTTCCGGGCACAACTGTTACACTGCCTGATCTTCAAATTGTTGAAGGTAAATATGGTGCTCTTGAAACTGGATTCATTGGTTTGAAGATCCCATCAAGTTTTTCAATTGATACCACAGTTACACCAACTGTAACTGCAACAGATGCTGCTGGAACTGCATCAACAACTGCAGTGACACACGATTCATGGGATTCAACTGATAAAGTAATATGGTTCCAGGTTAATACTGCATCAACTTCAACTGGAGGACTTTATACTGTTGTTATCAGCGGGCTTAAAGCTACAGTTACAAGCACTGCCTCAACTAGTGATACAACATTTGTTGTAGGTGGCGCTACATCAGCTAGCTATTCATCAAGCACTTTTAACAGCAATACAGGTGCTAAGCCCACTTCAGAAACTGTTACATTCTGTAGTATTGTATCAGCAACTGTACCATTTGCCGGTACACCTGTTGTAAGTGGTACTGTTATTACACAGACATTTATCCCGGCCGGTAATGATATTGGTAAAGTCGGTGATGTTTATGTATGGTATTCAACTTCTGCAGGCTCTGCAATGTACTATGCAGGTTCCGCCTGGAGTGCGACTGAAACGCCTTACTCTGCAGGGAATTCACTTGCTACACTTTCTGTTGTCTATGATGTAAGTGGTTTGCCTGGAAGTCAAAAGGTTTACATTGGTTATGGTATTGGTTCCTTAAATACTGCATCACAAATGAACAGTAATGCTACTTTTGTACTGGCTTATACAACTGCTGCAGCTCCTGCGATAGTTCCAGTAGTTATTCCAGCTACAGCAGGTGCTGCTGTAACTGCTACTATTAACACTACTGATACGTATACTCTGAATCTTGCTACAACAAATGCCGCAGGCGCTACTC
>JABIBH010000095.1 GCA_018652925.1 bacterium
CCAGAGATGATTGAAGCAGCTGAGATCGTTGACGCCATTAACACAGATGTCATCGTACCGGCCGTCGAGGCAAGTTCGGAAAAAGCAATCGAACCTAAAGGTAAGGTTGTACTGGCAACCATCCAGGGTGACCTGCATGATATTGGCAAAAGTATGGTTGCGTTAATGTTGAAAGTAAATGGATTTCAAGTGATTGATATGGGAATCAATGTTCAACCGGCAGATATTGTAGAGCGAACAATCCAAGAGAAAGCAGATATTGTCGGCATGTCTTCACTACTTACGACATGTTTGCCATATATGAAAGATTTGGTTGACAACCTTGAGGCCAGAGGTGTGCGAAATGATTATGGTGTAATTATTGGAGGCGCAGCGCCCACACCTGAGTTTGCCAAGCAAATTGGCGTTGATGCTCAAGGACATTCGGCAGCTGAAGCGTTAACGATTTGTAACAAAATTATGGAATCCAGATAGTTGGTATTTAAATTAAACACCATACAAGCAAATAATCGATAAATACAGGCCCTTGATATTCAAAGTTGGATTAGAGTGCCTTAATCAAAGAAAGGGAAAATAATGAAAAAACCAGCTGTTGATAGTTATGATTATATTTTGTCTGTATTAGACAAAGCCGAAACCGGACCGATTGTGGAAGAAAGGACCTGGGATAAAGAATATATTACTAAGAAAACCCGTGAACTGATTAAAAAGTACGACATTACCTTTAATAAAGGAATCATGATTTCTGACGATGACGCATTAGCTGATCGTCTTTTTGAGGCATCCATGGAAATGGCGCTTGACAGTGGCGTGTATTGTATTAACACCAAACGTCGAATGATATGGGAACGGGATGAGCTTCAAGGTGCTATAGATCGAGCCCCCAGTGAGCTTAAGGTTGGATATGGTGATGGCGCTCATACTATTAAAAGAAGAGATCCTGAGGCCAATGGTAATGTTACCATTCTTGGTGGAGCGTATGGTACACCCGTAAGAGAAGAGAATTTTCGTCAAATGGTCACAGCTTATGCCAAAGAGCCATTGGTCGATATTGTAGAGACACCTTCGTTGGCAACAGCATGGGGACGACATATTCGAATTGACTCTCCATGGGAAGCTATCGCCGCAAAACGAGAAGCCGAGTTAGTGCTTGAGGCAATCAAACTTGCAGGGCGACCGGAGGGTACTTGTGTTGCCTCAGGTGGTACTTCCGGTACTGATATCATTGAACTAGCGGCAACCTCATATGACATGTTTCGCCAAACCGACTGGCATCATTCCTCATTTGTTGCTGAAAACAAAGTGTCCTACGCAGACTTAACGCGCGCTGTCCATTATGCTAATACCGGATCAATATCTCACACCTTTTGTGATCCGATTTATGGTGGGTACCTGGGGGGTACCGATGGTGTTTCAATCGGATGTGCATCAGGTTATATCTTACTTCGTGCCACTCTGTTCGGTGATACGATGAATGCCGGCCCAGCCCATACTACTGTGGCAGCTGACACACATCCTGATTTACTACCGGCACAGGCTCTGGCGATACAAGCAATCAGCCGAAATACCCCCATGTTTACTTCAGCTCATATCAGGCCGTCTGCTGGCCCCTGTACTAAACAGGTGTTATATGAAGTTGCTGCTTTATGTATGACAGCTGTTTCTTCTGGTGCCTCATTCTTAAAAACGATTCAAACGACTACGGGACGTCACATGGGACACACTACTCCGGTGGAAGTTCGATTTTGTGCACAAGTGGCGCATGCTACCGAAGGAATGTCACGAAAGGATGCCAACGAAATTGTCTGTAAATTGGTGAGCAAATATGAAGGCAAACAATTGCCTCAGAATGTTGGAAAGCCTTTCCATGAAGCATACAATCTTGATACCTTGGAACCTACTGCAGAGTGGCAGGGAATATATGAAGTGGTATGTGAAGAGTTTAAAAAAGAGTTTAATATGGTGCTGTAATCCTGAAGTAAAGAACCAATCTGCGTATGTTAAACTGACAGCGGCAAAAGAATCGTGTCATTGATGAAGCTATTATGAAATCTGCTCAAATCATGCAATCGATTCAATTGAAGCTGTTCGTTTTAACAGCGCCTGAATTAATTCCTGTTGTTAAAGTTGGATCTCA
>JABIBH010000096.1 GCA_018652925.1 bacterium
GAAGATCACCAGGCAAAAAACCAAGCTGTTCGCAAGCTTCAACTGCCGGTCGCACCAGAATAATCCTGTCGACAAGTTTTTTTTGCAGATAGTCCACTGCCATAACCACTGCAAGATAGGTCTTTCCAGTGCCAGCAGGACCCACAGCAAATACTATATCATTATTGCGGATAGATTCGATGTACTCTCTTTGGCCTTTTGTCTTTGCCCTGACTTCTTTCCTGCTCCCTATTGTATGAAAAAGGACATCACACATCGGATCAACAGAATTTGTTTCTTCTTTCTCATCCAGCCTTTTACCCAGAACATAATTTACTGAAACTTCATCAACAGTTAATCCCTGCTCCAGCATGTCCACCAAATCCAGAACTACTTCACTGAATTCAGAAGCATCCTGACCTTTGCCGCGCAGCATCATAAATTCACCACGGACAGTCAAAGAACCTTGAAACCGCTTTTCCAACAATTTCAAATTAGAATCATTCCAGCCCAGTAATGTCGATTGATCCAGTCCGGCAAGAGATACAATCACTTCACCAGGGTCAGCTGTTTGTATCCTGTCCTCACGACTGATCATTCAGACTCTCTTTCAACAATTTTCAATCCCAATTCTTCAAGTTGCGCTTCACTGATATCGCCTGGAGAATTATCCAGTGGCGAAGAAGCCATATGAGTTTTAGGGAAAGCAATAACGTCACGGAGTGAACTACTATCAGTTAACAGCATAATCAGCCTATCCAGGCCTAATGCAACTCCCCCATGAGGAGGCGCTCCATACTCAAGTGCATCAAGGAAGAAACCAAACTTGGAATTGTATTCTTCTTTACCCATTCCAACCAATTCAAACACTTTCTCCTGAATATCACGTCGATGGATTCTGATGCTACCAGAACCAAGCTCAACACCATTGCACACAAGATCATACAGTTGACCATACGTAGCACCCGGATCAGTTTCCAACATGCCGACAGTTTCATTGTCTGGCATTGTGAACATATGATGACAAGCAGTCCAATGTTCAGCATCATCTTTTTTCTCAAACATCGGGAAGCTGCAAACCCAGGTAAATGCCCACTGGCTTTTATCAATCCAATTTTCCTGCTCAGCTAAAGCTAAACGAACTGCTCCCAGTGGCTCAAAAACTGCCGCTGCTTTCCCAGCACCGAACAGAATCAAATCACCTTCAACACACCCAGTCCTCTCAACCAGACCAGCCTTGAATTTATCGTTGAAAAATTTACTGATCCCAGCTTCAGGGCCATCGGCACCAATCTTAACAAAAGCCAACCCACCGGCACCTCTGCTTTTAGCTTTATCTTCCAGTTCAGAAATTTGCTTTCGACTATAACCGGACAGACCTCTGGCCAATAGACAGCGGACAGTCCCACCAGAACTGACAGCGTTTTCAAAAACACCAAAGCCACAGTCGGATACCAGATCTTCTATATTCTGCAGTTCACAACCAAACCTTAAATCGGGTTTATCAGAACCATACTTTTCAATTGCTTCATCATAATTCATTCTTGGGAATTGATCGGGCAACTCAACACCTATCGACTTCTTGAACAGATCCCCAACCATGCCCTCAACCAAAGTATAAATATCTTCTTCAGTCACAAAACTCATCTCGATATCAATCTGAGTGTGCTCTGGCTGCCTGTCTTTACGCAAATCTTCATCACGCAAACACCGAGGCAACTGATAATATCTATCCATTCCAGACACCATCAGAATTTGTTTATAAAGCTGAGGTGATTGAGGTAGAGCATAAAAACTACCTGGATGAACACGACTGGGAACTACATAATCCCTGGCACCTTCTGGAGTAGTTTTAATCAGTAGTGGAGTTTCAATTTCAAGAAAATCCCTTTCCGATAAAAAGTTTCTCACAGCAGCCGTTACTTTGTGCCTGATTACCATGTTGTTTGCCATGCGTTGATGCCGTAAATCAATATATCGATGCTTAAGCCTCAACTCATCACTTGTATCTTGAGCTTTATCCAACTGGAATGGCAATGGTTTGCTGCCATTTAAAATTTCCAGCGACGATGCAACAACTTCAACTTCTCCAGTCGGCATGTCTTTATTAACCATACCCTCTGGTCTTGGCCGAACTGTTCCATTAACTGAAATCACTGACTCCAGCTTAACTTTTCCAGAAGCTAACGCTAATTCATCCGACTCAAAAATAACCTGAACAACACCATAGCGGTCACGCAAATCGATAAAAGTGACGCCACCCATATCTCTGATTTTTGCAGCCCACCCTGAAAGTGCTACTTCCTGGCCTTTTGACTCAAGATTGACCTGACCACATCTATGTGTCCTGTACTTGTTGCTTTTCACTTTGCGATTACCTCCTGCACAGCTGCAATAATATCTTCACTGCTAACTGGCACTTGTTGTCCTGTTTCCATGTTCTTCATTTGAAACTCATTATTGTTTATCTCATCATCACCAACAATTAGCACTACCGATGACTCTCGAGAAACTGCTGCCTTCATCTGCGCTTTGACACCTCTGTCCGTTGTATCTATTTCAACCCTGCAAACAGATCGAAGCTTGTCTGCATGCTGCAAGGCAAATCGCTGTGCTCGCCTGTTCATACAAACCACAAAAACATCAACAACAGACTGCCTGCTTCGTTGATGATCATATTCCTGATCATACAAGTGGCGCACAATCCGCTCAACCCCAGCAGAAAAACCTACAGCCGGTGTTGTCGGACCACCACATTGCTCAATAAGATAATCATATCTTCCACCACCGCACAAAGCACTTTGGCGCAACCCGGACCCTGCAGAGATTTCAAACGTGGTCCTTGTATAATAGTCCAGTCCCCGAACTAACGAATCATCATTCTGGTATCTGACATCAAGAGCATCCAATGTGTCACAAAATTGAGCATGGTGATCTTTGCATTCATTACATAAAGCTTCACTGATTGGCTTGAAATCGGCCAATAACTTTTGGCAACCTTCATTTTTGCAATCAAACAATCGTAACGGATTCGATTCGGTTCTGGAAACACAAGTATCACAGAATTCGTCTTTTTTACCTTGTGCCCAGTTTCTTAAATCATCTACATATGTTGGCCTGCAATTTTCGCAGCCAATACTATTTACCTGGACTGTCAAATCATCAGCACCCACAGCTTCAAACAAAGAAGTAGCGCAACGAACAACTTCGGCATCAAGTACTGGACTGCTAGAACCAATTGCTTCAACACCTACTTGATGGAATTGCCTGTACCTTCCAGCTTGAGGCCTATCATACCTAAACATAGGTCCCATATAATAAAACTTCACTGTACCAGGCTGTCTGGTTAAACCATTTTCCAAATAAGCTCTGACCACCGATGCGGTTGCTTCCGGCCGCAAGGAAAAGCTCTCTCCACCTTTGGACTCAAAGGTGTACATTTCCTTGTCCACAATATCAGTTCCAGAACCCACAGACCGAGTAAACAGACTTGTAGATTCAAACGATGGGGTTCTGATTTCTCCATACCCGAATCGTGCCAGAACTTCGCGCCATTTACTTTCACACCATTGC
>JABIBH010000097.1 GCA_018652925.1 bacterium
AGGCAAACGCAAGCCAAACTTCCCTCCTGAAATGCGAGTTTCACATCCACACCGAAAGACAAGACTGCCAACAGCGGAAGAACTTGACTCAATGTACTCTCATATGGGAACTGCCATGACGGCTGTGGGGTATAGTGAAGATGAAAAACAAAAGTTTTTGACTTATATTAGTCATATTCACATGCGCGCAGGGATTGTTAACTGGGAAATTCAAGTTTATCATCTGCTTGCTAAAAAAATCCTGGAAGCAACCGGAACAAAGGCTTACCGAAAACAAAAACGATGAAAAAAATAATCTTTCTAATCACAATAGTTCTGTTCGCCGGCTGCAATGATGAGCAACCGAAACAAGTACTCAAGCAACCCGCAGTAAAAGAAGTTGCCGCTGCACATATCCTGATAACTCACTCGGAAAGCGAAACCAACTTCACTCCTTCGGGACGAACTCGCACTGAGGCAGAAAATCTGTCGTTACAATTGTCAGTACTTTGTACTTTGGCCGACAGGGACTTCGGCGAGTTGGCAAAACAATACAGCGAGGACCTGTCAACAAAAACAACTGGCGGGTATTTAGGTATTTTCCAAAAAGGCGAGATGGTGCTTCCGTTTGAAGTTGAAACTTTTGGAATGAAAATTGGCGATATTAAGGGTGGCATTGAAACCAACCTTGGGTTTCATGTTATTAAACGACTGCCAGTACATCGCGCCAATGCTTCACACATATTGATCTCATGGAAGGGCGCACGATCAGCAGTGGTTGGAATCAAGAGAAACCGGTCTCAGGCGCTGCTGCTTGCACAGGAACTTTCTTCGCAGCTTTCCAATAATCCAAATCAGTTTTGTGATATTGCCAGTAAATTTTCGGACGATACAGGAACTCGTTTTGATTGTGGGAATGTAGGACAAATTGTGCCTGGAAAACTGAATAACAATGTTGAAGATGTATTGTTTAGAATGTCACCAGGTGAAATATCCGATATTATCGAAACTGATTTTGGTTATCACATTATTCGCAGGGATACATAAAAAACTGGAGCCGGGTATCGGCTCCAGTTTCTTTCTGTTTAGCGCAGCCTCGAAAGGCGCACCTTACAGGGGGATAGCTCTAGTTATACAGCGCCTTGACTGAACCCCAGGAAACGTTGTCGTTTGAAACTGGAATGCTCAAGTAGGATGTCCAACCAAGAACTTCACGCAAATAGCCGTTGTGATCAGAAATGATCGGTGCGGCATAATCTGGGTGAGTGGTAACTGTCAATGGAGCGTTGTCCATCAAGTTCTCAAAAGTAGTCATTGTCAATGTAGCAGCTAGTGCTGGAACACCATAATAAGCGGTAACTGGTTCATTCAAACCAATTTCAACACCAGTAAGAATATTACCGATTGCCAGTCCTGCTGGGTACTCAGTTTGCAGAAGCATAATCTGAGGATCTAAATCCAGTTTGAATGCCATACCACCGACCATTTGCTCAGCGTTTGTGACAAATACATAAGCAGTGTGAACTTCACCAAAGCCACCGTTGAAAGAAGCGAAGTACTGTGTTGCATTTTCATCAAAAAAGACACCAATTGTGGTCTCTTGTGCGTAAGATGAGACTGCAAAAGCCAAAATAGCTACAACGCAGACTGCAAAGATCCATTTCCAATTTTTCATCCTTGAAACCTTTCGATTTGCCCATAATTTATGGGCGATTGCGATTTGGGGCCCTCCTTGGCGGACCCGCACTTCAACACTATTATCGGCAATAGTTATGCCAGCTTTAGTGTTTAAACCGAAAGTACTTTAACTTACAGAGACGCAGTTAGTTACGTCACAAGCGAGTGGTTTTTGTGTAGTTCAGTGGATTGCAAAATGAGGATTATTACATGATGCGTAAAATAATTTGCCAGATAATGGCAAAATAATGGCAAATAATAGTATAGCTACGCTCGATAGCTGCAATTGCAGCAGGATATTCTACTGCTCGACAGTCATCCGGCCATCAACATGAGACTCGATTGTGCCGGCAGCTTTAATTGCGCTAATTATCACTTCTGTCATTTCGTATCCAGCATATTTTGATATTGGCGATTCGCTGTCAAAATAAACGTCGGATTTGGAAACCACATAGTCTGGACAAGCAATCGTGTAAATTTTCCCGGAGTCCAATGGCTCTCCGCCAACAGTAATCATCTTGATTATTGCCTTTTCATCGACAATAGAAAAGCGATATGCCAAACCGGAGATTTGTAAAATACCATGCCTGCCGTCAACTGCTGCCTGGGCATTTTCCTGGACAATTTTACGAACCAGGTCTGCGTCAGCCTCAAAAGTTTCAAGTATATTGCTGAAAGGAAGCATCGCTTCAACATCCATCAAGGTTATTGGGCCAGCCATCATGTTTTTGCGAATAGTTCCAGAGTTAATCAGGCCAATATCTGCACCAGCTGCAATGCGAAGTTGATCTGCCATCCAGTTACCAACATTGCTTTCGCGTTTTCTGCTTCGCTTCCAATCGTTGGCAAGTTGACCAATAACTTTGCCGTACTCATTTTCAACAGCTGCTGTATATTGCGAAACAAGTTGCTCCATTTCAGGTCTGCCCGTTCTGTCTTCGGAGACAACCTGAATTAATTGCTCTTTGTATGAAATAATTCTGTCATCAGATATAACCATATCCAGTCGACCAAGATTTTGTGTCTTTGCCCCTGCCTGAACAATAATGATATTGCCGATTTTAACTGGCTCATAGAGCCTTGAGTGTGAGTGACCGCCAACAATAAGATCTACTCCTGATCCCTCAAGATCCGCAGCCAACACCTGGTCCTGCTCAAGACCATTATGTGAAAGAACAACAAGCAGGTCGGTTTTGGAGTCTGTCTTTGCGGCCCACTGACGAATAAGAGGAGCCTGATCAATCAACGTAATTCCTTTTATTCTTTTATCGGCTACCACGTCAAACAACCCGTCGCAGGATATGCCTATAATTCCAATTTTAATGTCTCCGCGCTTGATTATCAGTGGCTGGTCAGGGAATTCCAGCTTTCCGGATTCATTGTAAACATCAAGAGCCATCAACGGAAATGTAGCTCGTTTCTCCAGGGCCCTGGCGTTTTCTCGTCCAAGGTCAAACTCGTGGTTGCCGATAACGCTCGCGTCGTATCCAAGCTGGCCCATCATGTCAATCCAGCCTGCACCCTTGATGCCGTCTGTCTCGATTTCACAAATAGGGTTACCTGTCATAAAATCGCCAGCATCCAAAAGAAATGACGCTGTTGACAGATCTCGCTGTTCGTCAATATGGGACTGCAGCGCAGCAATGCCGCCAACGTATGCCCTGTCTCTACGCCAGGTTGCGCGTTCGGGAACAAATGATGCATGCATATCATTGGTATGAAGCAGTGTCAGATTCCACTCCGCGCTTTCGGCTTGAACTGGCGCAGGAGCCGGAAGTTGTGGCCCGGACGCACACCCAGAAAATATTATTAGTGCAATTGAAAGTATCGGAAGTAGTTGTTTGAACTGTTTCATTGTATCTCCAAGTGTTTTAAGTTTCGAATCAACACTTTATACAAGCAAGTTGATCTTCGCAAGAGCTGTTATGTGTTATCTGTTTTTTTGAGACGAATAAGATACTCCAGGTTGCCGCCCTTGCTTCCTTTGATTGGCGATGCGATCGGTCCGGACACTACATAACACCCCATATCGGAATAGCTTGCTGTTATAGTTTCCAGAACAGGACCATGTTTTGACTCGGGAAATAAGCCACCAACCATTTCTGTTTTTGCAACTTCATAATGTGGCTTTATCAACGATATGATTTCCCCGGCAGGCCGCAAAAGACCCAGCGCAACTGGAATTATCTTGTTTTGTCTGGTCCAGCCGGCATCAATAACAGCCAGATCGCATTTTTCAGGAAGCTCAACATGTAGTGCATTTGTACGTTCCATAACGATGACTCTGTCATCTTGACGAAGCTTCCACTCCAACACCCCATAGGCAGTGTCAACAGCATAAACCCTTGTCGCGCCAGCCTGTAGTAACACATCTGTAAACCCGCCAGTGCTGCAACCCAGGTCTACACAAACCATGTTTAAAGGATCAAAATCAAACTTTTCAAAGGCATGCGCCAACTTGTCGCCGCCCCTTGAAACATATTTATTTGATTTTTTTGCTGACATTTTACTTCCTGTTGTTGCTTGTTTGTTCATTCATGATATAACATAGTATCTGTTACTTAAAAGAACTCTAACAGGTTTGAGAAAAAATGCGATTGTTTCAAAACAAAATAACTATTTTTTTCCTGCTTCAGGCAATTGTTCTGGTTGCCTACAACAACCTGATATCCACTCCAATCTGGCTGCCGCTGGATCTGGAAATTCTCTACGATGCTCATATTCTAAATATGAACCCCGGCACAATGCTTGGAAACGTCGGCATGATTTTCAGCCAGCCGTTATTGCAAATTATGTTTCTGTTGGAATATAAAGTTTTCGGAATCGATCCAACTGGATATATAGCAATCAATCTGATTCTACACGGATTTAATTCTTTCATCGTATTTATGCTTGTAAATATGCTTTTTCCTAACAGAAAAATGGCCCTCCTTGCGTCGGTTCTTTTTGCCTTGTCTGTTGGGCATTATGGAAAACAGTATATGAGCCTGGCTGGACAAGAGCCACTTTTGATGGCGTCGCTGCACCTTCTTGTTCTTTATTGTCTG
>JABIBH010000098.1 GCA_018652925.1 bacterium
GTCATCGGCAGCTGATGCAAAGTTGAAGCAGTATTGAGAACCTTTATTGTACTCGATACCAACTTTTGTTTTGCCATTTGGCATGTGCATGCGAGCTCCCAAGTACAACATGTTACCATCTTGTTCTTCAGCAACTTCGTATGGGTTGCAGAACAGTCCGCCAAATGGTGTGCCAACGCCCTCTTCAGGGTGTGACTTCATCAAACTGTAACTTGCGAACAAGTCCAGGTTTTCTGTCTTGCGCATGACAAGGAAACTTGCCAGGTCAATGTCACCAAGGTTAGCAGAAGGAGTGTAACGAATAACCATTGGACCAGGCATTGCGTTTCCACTCAGAGGATCGTTAGGCATTACAACAACACCGTTGAATCCATCTGTTACATCAAATGCACGAGCAACAGTTGCTTGAACAAAAGACTCTTCGTTGCTATAGAGATCCCAGTTGAATCCAAAGAATGAACAATCTTTCATTCTGTCTGCAGCGCTTTTCAATTGTTCGCCACTGCCGAATCCACTTTCATATCCAACACCGTAACAAGCGCGAAGAGTTGACTCTTCCCACAAGAACTCATTGTAACCCACTGTAATTCCATCGAATTGGAAATCGATGATAGTACCAAGTGGAGTTCCAGCGCGCATCTCGTCTTGACGTAGGTGCAGTGGTGGACCACCAGCACTAGGTCGACGACCAATGCTCAGGTAAGCTGGAGTGTTGAGGAAATTTTTCCAGTTGAAGTAAGCGCGGTCAACACGAAGGATGTCACTGTTAGGAACAGAAGTTGAGTTGCCATCGATGTTCATTGTGTTTGACTGACCGTTGAAAACCTGAACGCCAGAGCTGTCGCCCCAAGGTTTGTACATTCCCAAACGACCACTGAAGCTGACATCGTCATTAACTTTTGCGCTCATGTTCAGGCGCAGGCGGCTGGTGTACATAATTTTGTTGTCCCAGTCATAGCCTTCTCTGTAAACACCGTCTTGAGCCATCATCATGCCCATGGCGCCTTCCTGGACTGTGCCCAAGAATGCAGCAAAGTCTGGACTCTGTGTAAATCCATTCCAGGCAACCAAGGCGTCATCATAAGACATGCCTCCGGCCATTTGTTGACCGATGAATCCTGCTTGTCCCATATCGAAAAGCATCTCGCCCATCATGCCGCCAACGCCGTCATAGCTGAGACCTTGAGTCCAGGCCATGTAGTCTCCAGAATTGCTCATGATATGGTTCTGAACGTCACCGTACAGGAATTCACCCATCTCGTTCATTGGCAGTCCGCCAGTTGTCTGATGGAAGAACATGGTGTTGACCATAACATTTTGCAGAGCCATGCCGTCGTAGTGATCTGGCAGAGTTGAGGAAATGTTATGAGCTTCAAAGCGATACTCACCAGTGAACTTGACACGGTCAGTAGCTGATTTTACTTCCAGCTTTTGAATCCGTTTTTGAAGTTCTTTAATTTTGGCTTCGGCATCAGTGCCAG
Source organism: bacterium (assembly GCA_018652925.1). GTDB lineage: Bacteria > Krumholzibacteriota > Krumholzibacteriia > LZORAL124-64-63 > LZORAL124-64-63 > JABIBH01. The sequence continues at coordinate 1,482 of JABIBH010000098.1, forward strand.
CCTGTGCGACAGCAGCTGTTAAAACAACCAGAGCCATCAAGATTACAAACATTTTTTTCATGGCTTAAAATCTCCTTGAAAGGGTTAGCCACATGTCATTGGATGTTCGCTATCGGCAGCACCGTCGATAGAAAACTTACGGATTTTTTTGAGCATTTCATCTGTTATTACTTCAGGAACTGTTAGCGTGTCGTCTTTGCTGAAAACAACTTTGCCGTGAGTTTTGAGGTAAATCTTGTCATAGAACTCTTCCCACTGTTCTATAATCAGGTACATAGGGGTGTACTCACCATTGTCTGAATCTTCATCGTGACAGATTTTGCAATTGGCTTTGTACAGTTTTTTCCCACTTGGAAGCTTGTCGCCAGCATCAGCAGCAACAGAAAAAAGTAGAAGCAATACAGTTAGTAACAGAAAAATTTTCTTCATCGAGACCTCCCTGCAGGCATAATCCTGGCAGTTTTATGTTTGGGCGGTTGCGGTCACCCGTGATAACCCACCCCATGTGTGGGGGATAAGTTAATTAATCAATAATAATGTATACTAATAAAAGCAAGAATTGTTAATGAATTAGCAGGTGTTATTTTTATAAGGGGTAACTCGCTGAAACAAGACAATTTAGGTGATGTTTGTATAGCAATAAAGTCGGTTTTAAAATTTCACAAATGCGACATTATAAATGATAGACTTTTAGTCCTTAGATATTATTTTTGCTTTAAGCAAAAGGAGATAAAATGCTAAAAACAGTAGTTTTTATAGATTCAGATTGTCTTGGATCTGGAGATGACGATCTTGGCGGTGCGCTTATGTTGGCCGCAATCAAAAACATGCCGGAAGCTGGAATGATCCCATCGCACATAATTTTTATGAATAGTGGCGTAAAACTGGTTGCTGCAGAAAATCCTGCGTTGAAGGATTTACAGCGGCTAACAGAGGCTGGATGCGATATCATCAGTTGTGGAACTTGCCTGGACTGGTTCGATATGCAAGACAGCTTTGCTGTTGGGCGAAGAGGGACAATGATTGAGGCTCTGAACCTGATGGATAATGCAGAGCATCTGGTGAAGCTCTAAGAATTCCGCCTGTGCGGAAAGTCCTACGGATCAAGCCAGATTATTGATTTGGCAACAGGGTTTGTGACAACCCAGTCATTTTTGAATTGACCCCAGATTTCCAGCGTGTCGTTATGGGCCGGGCTGGTGAGCTCAAGCTGGGTACTTTCCAGATAAATTTCCCAATCCCCAAAACTTGCCAGATCTTCAGCAAAACGCATATGAGTTGCGCCAAGATCAAGTATTATATCCAGCGTTGTCTGGCTGGTTGCCTCGTCCCCGTTTTCAATAACGAAATCGATTACATTGAGGCTGTCCGGAATTGCGATCAGGGAATCGATATAAGAGAATCCAAAATCACAAGTGAACTCACCAAAGACAACTTGAGTGTCAAGCAGGGCATCGGAAAAATCGTAATTGAAAGTATCTTCAACACCAATATAGAGTGCGCCCTCAAGCAGCTCGCGGGATTCAGCAAAACGCATTTCCAGAATTGAAGAATCGCTGATATGCAGAGTCTGTGCAGTTGTCAGGAGTCCTGTATTGTTTTCAAGAGAAATCGATGGAGAAAAATCTACGTTAACAGAGTCAACAAATGTCGCCCCAGGACTTCCATCTGTGAAAGCTCTTACATAAAGATATTTGATTTCGCCATTTTCTGACGCTTCGCCCAGATCCCAGATATAGATAGAATCGTTGTTTATAACGTGGAGGTCTGAATTTTCAAAAAGGTCATTGTCTGCAATTTCAATTTCATCACCAATTGCAACGGAAACGTCAAGGGACAAGGTTCTGGATGGTGAGGATTCTTCATAGATAACCATCGGTGGCATTAAAATTCCAGCGGCAACAGGGAGACTGATAGAAGAAGTGCCACCCGCAGCGTCAACTCCTCTGACTTTATACCAGTTGGTCATGTTTGGTGAGTATTCTTCATGAAAGAACGATGTTCCAGGTGCATCAACCGACCCGGCAATTGAAAACGGGCCTTCTTCAATAAGACTGTGCAATATGTCGTAGCTTACTATCGTTTCAATATCCGGAGCAGTCCAACCGATCAGGATCTGATTGCTGCCAAGTCCGGCTTGAACGTCGAAAGGGTCGATCCCGTTTTCGCTATCAAGTGGATTTGTAAAGTCAGGTGAAACCGGTTTTTCAGTGCAGCCAAATAGAACAATTACCAGCAGCAGTGAAAACAGAAATGAAATTCGACGATTCATTGTTACCTCTAGAAATTGAAAGTCAGACCGGCCTGAACAGCAAGCTCTGAATTGTTTGTAATTTTTGTTTCAAAAGACGGGACCCTGAATGCTGCATCCAGAAGGCTGACAACAACAGCTCCAGCTGCTATGCCAAGCGAAACGTTGCGCAATGACTCGGAATCGGACATCAGCTGATAAGTTGTATCTGTTTTATCTCGCCAATAAATAATATCATCTTCGTCAACAGAAGAATCGTAATTTGATTTAGCTACCAGATAATCGTTGTTATGGTTCTGCATTTCCATTTCACTTA
>JABIBH010000099.1 GCA_018652925.1 bacterium
CCAGTCTTGGTTGTGAAGCAGATGACGGTAAGTCACGTCGAACAGCGCCCAGCTGTTCAGCAAGGTCTAGCTGTGCAAACTCGACATCAACATCTCTTCGAAAAGAAATGGTGACGTTGCTGCGGCCTGGTCGGGAAGAGGCCTTTATGTTTTCTACGCCATGAACTTTGCGGGCAGCAGCTTCTATCGGGATAGTCAGAGAGCGTTGCACTGCCATTGGCGATGCACCGTTCCAGGTTGTAACAACAGTAACCGAAGGCAATTCGGTTTCAGGCATCGCCTCAATTTCGAGTCGAGGCAAAGAGTAGATACCAGTCAGCATTAGTGCTGTGAAAAGCATCCAGGTTGCAACAGGGTGTTCTATGAACTTGCGAATCATGTTTTATCAACTCGACTATGGAAAATTTCGTAAATAACCGGAGTTAAAAACAGAGTGAGCAATGTGGCCATTGTCAGTCCACCGATGATTGTAATTGCCAGTGGCCGTTGAATTTGTTCACCACTACCTAGCCCGATTGCCATTGGAATCATAGCTAGTACTGTGGTCATAGTAGTCATAATGATAGGTCGGAATCGTAATGAACTTGCTTCCAGGATCGCTTCTTTGCGCGGCATACCATCAAGTCTGAGTCTGCGAATTGTACTGACTTTGACAATCGCATCGTTGACAGATATTCCGAGTAGCGCTATCAAACCAATCAATGAAATTATATTGATACTGTTGCCTGTTAGCAGCAGTGTGATTGCCGCTCCAATAATTCCAACAGGCAGTACAGCAGAGATTATCAATGGATCAAGAAACGACTCAAACTGTGCTGCCAGAATCATATAAACCAGCAAAGCTGAAAGCAGCAGAGCCCAGCCCAGATCACGGAAGCTGCTATTGATTTCCTCTTGTTCACCACCAGTTATAAATGACACACCTTCAGGAAGGTTCAGTTGTGACAGTTCATAATTCACATTTTCCCAGATGGAGTTGATACTTGCAGTAATGTCACTGGACAGAGTGATTTGCCTACGCTGATTGCGTCGGACAACTTCACGCACTGGCCTGCCTTCACTTAAGTCTACAAAGCTGCCAAGTGGTACAGTTCTGCCACCATTAACAGCAATGGGTGAAGCAAGAATTGCATCAAGATTTTGGCGCCTGTCTTTTTGCAAGCGAACAGCAATATCAATTCGTTGGTCAATTTCGTTGTAAGTAGTTGCAACGGTGCCTTGAACCCGAGACTGTAATTCCCTGGCAAGTGATTCAGGGTCGACGCCATGTCGTAGTGCATTTTCGCGATCTATAGTTACTTCCATTGCCGGATTGCCAAGCACTCTGTCCATTGCAATGTCGCTCAATCCATCAACAGCCCGGAGCTTTGGCAGCAACTCTTCAGCAACTGTAATTGCGTCGTCAGGATCTTCTGCAACAACTCCCAAACTGAATGGTTGACCACCAGAAGCAAGGATTTCACTCAGACCGATACCTTCATCTCGTAAAACAGCTATAATGCCATCAGACTCAGCAAGCTCGCTTTCCAACCAGCTTTTTACTTCTGCCAACATTTTTGCACTGTTGCGAGATTGATGTAATAGTACTCTGATTCGTGATGTATTTGGTGCAGTGTATTCTTTCAAGGCAGCCAAAGTTTTTTCAGTTTCTCCAACCTGACTGAATACGGTATGCACTTGAGGTAACGTAGCAAGTTTTGTTGCCAGATCTCTGGTAACTTCAACAGTTGCTTCCAGTGGTGTGCCGCTAGGCAACTCAATTGAAAGAGTAAAGTCGCCACTGTTGCGTTCAGGCAGGAATGTTCGGTCTAGCCCAGTTGCAAAAAACCCGGAAACAATCCCCAGGAGTAACATTGCAATCAGGAAAGTTCGTTTGTGTTGCATAACAGAAACCAGAGCTTTGTGATAGATGTTATGCAGGGACGTAAACATTTTGTCGCTTAGTTTAAATATGCCACGTGGAGTAGTAGTGCCTGCAGACAATAATTTTGCCGACAGGGTAGGTTGCAACAGCAAGGCACTTGCCACTGAAACCAGCAATGCGATTGTGACAGTCAATGCCTGGTCGCGGAAAAATTCACCAGCAATACCTGGTACATAAACAACAGGGAAGAACACAGCAACAGTTGTTAATGTTGCCGCAATAACTGGTGATGCAACTTCTGATGTAGCTTCAGCAACAGTACGTTCAACATCGGCGCCATCAGGCAGGAATCCCAGATGTCGACGGATATTTTCCAGTACGACAATCGCATTATCAACAAGCATACCTGCTGCCAGTGACAAACCACCAAGACTCATCAAGTTCAGTTTCACATTGGAGAAATACATAAATGCAAAAGTACTCATTATGCCAATAGGAATTGACAGACCAACAACAAGGGGACTACGCCAATCGCGTAGGAAAAAGAAGAGAACCAGAAGTGCTAGCAGAGCACCGCCAAGCATCGAATCGCGCAAGCCGCGGAAACTTTCCTCAACGAAATCAGCATCGCGGTAAACCCAGTTGAATGTGAAGTCCTGATACTGATTGCCTACTACAGTGAGGATCTTTTCTATATCTTTGGAAACATCAATGGTGTTGGCGCCAACTTCTTTGTAAAGCATGATTGAAACTACATCGCTATCGGCAAGTAAAGTAGCTC
>JABIBH010000100.1 GCA_018652925.1 bacterium
TCATGCTGCAGGGTTGGCGGTCAGAGAACTTGGCACTGCAACAATTACTGTCGCAGCGTTGAGGGAGGCAATTTCCAAATGAAATTAATGGCTCCAATTCTTATCAGAGAAGATCTTTTCACTTGGGCTGAACAAGTACGTAGCGATGGTCAACAGATAGCTTTCACTAACGGCTGCTTTGACTTACTCCATTTTGGGCATATTGAAACTTTTATTGAAGCAATCGAATCTGGTGCAAAATTGATAGTTGCAATCAACTCAGATTCCTCTATTTCTGCCTTGAAGGGACCAACTCGTCCCTTGATGGCCGAAACAGATAGGTCATTGCTCCTGGCTTCCTTGCGTTATGTCGATGCGGTTACCATATTTCCCGAGCCAACTCCTCTGGAAACAATCATGCTCGTCAAACCGGATATTCTGGTTAAAGGGGATGAGTATGCTGAAGAGGATATTGTTGGAGCCAGCGAGGTTCGCGCTTGGGGTGGCAAAGTGCATAGAGTTCCAATGCGCCCCGACAGATCAACTTCACTGCTTATAAAAAAAATCAAGCGTCTTTCCTGAATCAGGCATTCACGCCTCCGCATTGCGCAACGGCCAGGATTGACTCTGTAACTGCGCTATACTTTTTACATAAAAGAGGTCTGCCATGAGCAGGGAACAAATCATCATTATCGGCGCTGCCGGTCGCGATTTTCACAATTTTAACTGCGTCTTCCGTGGAAACGAGAAGTACGAAGTTGTAGCATTTACTGCTGCACAGATCCCAGATATCGACGGCCGAAAGTACCCAGCATCTCTAGCTGGGGAGCTTTATCCAGAAGGAATTCCAATTCTTTCTGAAGACGATCTCCCTCAACTGATTGCTGATAACAATATTGAATGCTGTGTTTTTGCATACAGTGATGTTGCTCATGTCGATGTAATGCATGTAGCTGCTCTTGTTAACTCATGTGGTGCAGACTTTAAACTTCTTGGTGAGCGAGACACACAGGTTGTCAGCACCAAACCAGTAATTAGCATTTGTGCTGCTCGTACAGGTTGTGGCAAGAGCCAGACAACTCGTCGTGTAAGTGAAATTCTTCAAGCTGCTGGCTTGAAAGTTGCTGCAATTCGTCACCCAATGCCGTATGGCGATCTGGAAAAACAGAAAGTACAGCGCTTTGCTGAACTTGCTGATCTAGAAACTCACAAATGTACAATCGAAGAGATGGAAGAGTACGAACCACACATCGTTCTTGGTAATGTCATCTTTGCTGGCGTTGACTATGAAGCAATCCTTCGTGAAGCTGAAAAAGAAGCAGATGTTATCCTTTGGGATGGCGGAAATAATGATACTTCTTTCTACAAAAGCGATTTACACATCGTTGTAGTTGATCCTCACCGTGCAGGTCATGAGTTGACTTACTATCCTGGTGAAACAAATATCCACATGGCTGATGTTGTTGTCATGAACAAGGTTGTTGAAGCGACATTTGAGCAGATTGAAGAAGTCCGCGAAAATGTTCGTTCAATCAACCCAACTTGCAAAATTGTTGAAGCTGCTTCTCCGTTGACTATTGAAGATGCGGAAGAAATTGCTGGAAAAACAATTCTGGTTGTTGAAGATGGACCAACTTTGACTCATGGTGGAATGACTTATGGTGCTGGTACAGTTGCTGCACTTAAGAGTGGTGCTGGCGAACTTGTTGATCCAAGACCATGGGCAGTTGGTAAGCTTGCTGAAACATTTGAAATCTATCCTGAAATTGGCACCTTGTTGCCAGCAATGGGATATGGTGACGAACAGTTGGCTGACTTGGAGAAAACAATCAATGCAGTCGAATGTGATGCAGTAGTGATTGGAACTCCAATTGACTTGAACCGAATTGTTAAGATTGATAAACCAACATACCGTGTTGGTTACAGTCTACAGGAAATTGGTTCACCGAACTTGACAGAAATTCTGGAAAAGTTCACCAAGTAGTTGTTACTGGCGGGGAGGGCGTTGCCTTCCCCGCATTTTTAGATGCACAGTATAGAATATTCGGAGGTCGATGTGAACATCCATGAATACCAGGCAAAGGAATTTTTCCGCAATGCTGGTTTAGATGTACCTGAAGGTAAGGCTTGCTTCTCTGTTGAAGAAGCTACAGCTACTGCTGAGCAGTATGGAATGCCTGTTATGGTTAAAGCTCAGGTTTTAACTGGCGGGCGTGGCAAAGCTGGTGGCGTTAAATTCTGTGACAGCATGGACAAAGTCAAAGAGAGTGCTGAAGCAATTCTTGGTATGGATATTAAAAGCCATACTGTCAACAAAGTATTAGTAACACCAGCAGTTGATATTGAAGAAGAATATTATGTTGGCATGTTGGTTGACCGTGCAAGTCGTAGAGTATTGTTGATGGCAAGTAGTGAAGGTGGCGTCGAAATTGAACAAGTTGCAAAAGATAATCCTGATGCAATTATCAAACAGGTTATAGACCCTCGCTACGGCTTACTTGACCATGAAGCAATGACTGTTTCTATGAAGCTGACTGCTGATGTAAAAAAAGCACGACAACTTGCTGCTTCAATGCAGAAGTTGTACACAGCCTTTATTGAAGTTGATGCAAGTCTTGCTGAGATCAATCCATTTATCTTCACTCCAGATGGCATTGGTAAAGCTATCGATGCAAAAGTGAATATCGATGACAACGCAATGTTCCGTCACAGCGACTTCGAAGCTCTTCGTGATCTTGAAGAAGAGAATCCAGCAGAAGCAGCTGCTCGTAAAGCTGATCTATCTTTTGTCAAACTCGATGGTAATGTCGGTTGCCTGGTTAATGGTGCTGGCCTTGCAATGGCTACAATGGATTTGGTTCAATACTACGGTGGTATGCCAGCCAACTTCCTGGATATTGGCGGAAGTTCTAATCCTGATAAAGTTGTTTCAGCTCTTGAAATCATTCTACAGGATGAAAATGTTGAAGTTATTTTGTTTAACATTTTCGGTGGAATCACTCGTTGCGATGATGTCGCAAAGGGCATTATTGAAGCAACAAATCGTCTGGATATAAAAGTTCCTGTTGTTGTCAGATTGACCGGAACCAATGAAGAAGAAGCTCGTGTTCTGTTGCAAGGTACTGACCTTGTTCCAGCAGAAACTATGGATGAAGTTGTTCAAAAAGCCCTTGAACTGGCTTCCAACTAGAGCACTGCTCATAAGGAGAATATAATGGCTATTTTTTGCACAGGTGAAACCAAAGTACTGGTACAGGGAATCACTGGCCGCGATGGCGGTTTTCATACAAAGTCAATGATTGACTATGGAACAAAAGTTGTTGCAGGTGTTACACCGGGTCGTGGTGGACAAATGTTCAATGAGACAGTTCCAGTTTTTGATAATGTTGCAGATGCTGTTGCAGAAACAGGAGCTGAGGCTTCTGTAATATTCGTTCCACCTTTTGCTGCTGCTGGAGCAATCTTTGAAGCAGCTGATGCTGGCATTAAATTGATTGTTTGCATTACTGAAGGTGTGCCAACAAATGACATGGTAAAAGTCATGCCATTTTTGGAAGAGCGAGGAGTTACGCTTATTGGCCCAAACTGCCCAGGCTTTATTGTTCCTGGACAAGCCAAGCTGGGTATTCTTCCAGGTAACATTGTTGCTGAAGGAAAAGTTGGTCTGGTTTCCCGTAGTGGAACCCTGACTTATGAAGTTGTCGATGCATTGACTAAAGCTGGTCTTGGACAAACTACTTGTCTCGGTATTGGTGGTGACCCTGTAATTGGCACAAGTTTCATGGATGCTATTAAAGCATTTAATGCTGATCCTGAAACAAAAGCATTGGTTTTGATTGGTGAAATAGGTGGCGATGCAGAAGAGCGTGCTGCTGAATACATCAAGGAAAATATGGATATTCCTGTTGTTGCATTTATTGCAGGTCGTACTGCACCTCCTGGGAAAAGGATGGGGCATGCGGGTGCAATCGTAACCGGCGGTACTGGTACTGCTGCAGAGAAAAAAGCTGCTCTTGAAGCTGCTGGGATTCCTGTTGCTGACAGACCTGTTGATGTAGTGCCATTACTTAAA
>JABIBH010000101.1 GCA_018652925.1 bacterium
CTCATGTTTCCAAAAGAACCTGACAGAGAACCGTACAGACGAGGTGCCTGTTCAGGAAGCCTGCGCTTGAAACTTGCATGGCCACCAAGCCCTGCTTGCAAGCCATCGCTGTTGCTTGAAAGAACAATGTTGGGGATATCAGTCATATCTACATGACCAATCCTGGTGTCCATTCTATTTGGACATGCAGGGGAGAATCGTTCTCCATCAACAGTGAAAGTAATGTCTGCTCGCTTGAAGCCGTTGCAGTATAAATCAGAGCAGGAGTCGTTCCCTTTTCTGATTATTGAGTATGTGCTACCAGAGAGAACTTTTTGCAGTCCCTGGTTGTCGTCTACTATTCGTGAGTGTTCACCGATAACATGTTTCGAACCACTTACTGTCATCGTATCCAGGGCAGCAGAGCTGTATTGCTCGGAGCAGGACACAACAAGTGGTACAAATATCAGAACACACACAATTTTGAGTAAAATGTTCACAACATTTCCTCTCTTGTGGTGAGGTTTTAATTTAGTTGGTTAATTATTATTCAAGCAGAGAGGCAGATAGGAATATGGTCTGGAGGATCGATATATGGAGGCAGACCAAAAGGCCGGCTTCCTCCAGAAAAAGAATTTAATTCAGGTATATAAATTGAAGATATTACGATAGGAAAGTGCGAGTCAAAGCTTGATGCAACTACATCGTTATTTTGGTCAGGTCCACAGACACATGGTTTGGAAAATACAACCTTGGCCTCTGGTAGCGGCTTTGCTGTTTCCTGTTCTGGTAAATCGCAGCAGGACAGCACAGGAACAGGCGCAGGCGCAGGTTCTTTTTCAGGTGCACAACATGGAGCACCACAGCCACATGATTCATCAACACAGTTACATGAAGGAATCGATTCACCGGTGACAATAAAATGAGTGAATTCAGAAATCAGATCAGCAGGTAATCCTACACTTGCAATCAGATAGAAAAGTAGAACGAAAGCACCTTTTGGTGCCAGCAAAGAATGGAGATTGCCTTGCTTGAATTGCATAAAAAAAAGACTAAATCGGCCCTGTATGAAAGTCAATAAAAAACCCCGACTCAACCAAGAGCCGGGGTTCTTTTATCTTAAAAAATTACTTAACCAGAACCATTTTTCTGGTTTGAGTAAAGTTACCAGCAGTCATTTTGAAGTAGTATGCACCACTTGCTACCTGTTGGTTTTTATCGTTCATACCATTCCAGACAACCGAGTGTTGGCCCGCTGGATATTCAGCACTGACCAATTCTGTAACTCTTCTACCTGCAAGATCAAAGATACTCAAGCTTACGTGAGTAGCTGTTGGAACTGCAAACTGCAGAGTTGTCGATGGGTTGAATGGGTTTGGATAAGCAGCTTTCAATGCGAAAGCAGTTGGTAGTCCATTTATAGACGCCATTCCGCCATCGGTAACAACGACAGTGATTGGAATAACCGTTTCAAGATTTTCCGGGTCATTACATGAAATTGTAATTGAGCCGTTGAAAGTTCCTGCCCCGTTGGCAGTACCATCTATTGTCAACTCAAGCTCATCACTTGCACCTGGAACCACAATTCCAGAGTTTGAGCTGAGCGAAAGAAGAACAGCAGGAGGAGGAGTTGCAGCAAATTTAACTGCTAATCCAGACTGAACGTAGAATGCGTTGTATGCAACCTGGAGACCGTCGGTGCCAGTTAAATTCTCAATACCAACTGTACAATCGCCAGCATCACTGACTAACTGATATTGATTAATGATTGAGCCATCGGCATTCAGTATACATTCAAATGTTTCCGGGCTGCCGCCTCCATAATGCTCAACTTTATTGAACTGGATAACGAACCTGTCATTGGCTACATCGCTGTAGATTAGAATTCTACCTGTACCTTCACCTGGATTAAGGTCATCCCAGAATAAGAAGATCGCATCATTTGGATCCCCTGAACTAGGGATTTGAGCATTGCTGTAAGCTGTTGAGCTCGAAGTGAATGACACGAAGCCATTTGTACAAACACGGATCTGGTCATAATCAATGCCGTAGTATGTGAATGTGAATCCAAGATTATACGGACCGTAACTGGCATCGTCATCATGACCAAGTTCCTCACCAACGCCGGATATATCTACCCAGCTGTAGGTTGGGCCGTTTGGTTCATTACTGTCAATCCAGGTGTATCCAAACAGATCTGGTCCACCTTGATTACGAGCTTGTGGCTGTCCACGATTTGGATCTTCCACACCTTTTTTATACTGAGGTGTTTCAAAAACTTCCCGTCCCGGCAGGTCCAGGGCAAGAACTGCTGTGTAGTTCATATCGCCTGCGCCAATATTTGACAGTGTAATCACAGTTGCAACTGTATCTGTTACAGCAATAGTTTCTGTAATCTCCAACGGTGTAATTACAATTTCAGGCATTCCTGGTTCGCCAACAGCTGGGAAGATAATTTCGTCAATCCAGCCGCAGTCAGCTCCTGAACTTACAAAACCGTCTTTGTAGTATGACCAGGTGAAAGTGTGGTTGCCGGCAGTGACAGGGAACTCAAATAAGCTCCAGCCA
>JABIBH010000008.1 GCA_018652925.1 bacterium
AACCATGAATCGGTTGGATGCAGTTTTATATGATGATTCAAGCCGTTGCTGGTGAGCAATTGAACGGGATACCAATTCTGATTCCTGACGAGTGGCTTTGATTAATGCTTTTTGAGTTTTAACTTTTGAAGTTGAAGCTTTAGACCCTTTTAGTAATCCGCTCCGATTCTCCGGATCAAGTAATTTCCATTGTCGATTAAGCAGTTTTGCAGATAGAGTAGTGGCCTTGGTAGCAGCTTTGTCACGGCGAAGGTTCTGCTTTTCAGAGGCTGCAAGCAATGCACGAAGATCCATTTCCCGGTCGCCTCTTGCAGTACGCTTGTTGTCTTCCATATCTTTTTTAACATCTTTTATAAATAGATTATGTTGTCCAAATTGAGTTATTTCATAACGTGACAGATTGTCATCCTCAGGAAGTTCGTGAATCTCTCCATCATGCAATTCTATCATCAGAGCATCGCTCTGGTCATGAGAGATGATTGTACCCCAGGTAGCTGTTGTAACTGTAGGAGTGGGGTCCCCAGGGGCATCTTTTTCGATGATCATCACATCTTTGATAATGCCAGCTTTTTCATCTTTTTCTTTTACATAGATTGTTGTGTGTTCAGTGATCTCAGTGAACATTTGCTCTCTGATCTCCATCATCGGTCTTTTATGGTTGATGTCATATACAAGGTTAGCTAGTCTATGGTTGGAGTCAGGGAATACGAAGTGGTTGTAGGCAATCATGGATAGTGTTACAAATAGTGATGCAGCAAGCAGCGGTCGCAGAACTGAAGCCAAGCCAAGGCCGCTTGCCTTCATTGCAGTGATTTCGCCATCGGCTGCAAGTTGGCCGATACCCATTAAAATGCCAACAAGAACTGCCATTGGTATAGTTAATGCAAAAGTATGACCCAGGCTTAAGATGAGAACTTCGGTTGCCGTGTGAAAAGGGACACCTTTGGTGACGAAAAGCTCAACAAAATGACGCAACACATCAATCAGCATAACGAATGTGGCTACGCTGAAGCCAAACAAGAATGGTCCTGTTGTACTGCGAATGATATGTTTGTCAATCAATGACATTGGCTTTGTTGTACCTTTTCGTGTAGCCATTTGTGGCCATTATGACCACTGTTGTGGACGTGTGTAACTTTGACTGAAGTTTAGGACGAAGAGGCCAAGTACACAACCAAAGATAATGATCAGTTTTTCTGTCTTCTAAAAAGGGAATATTCGATTGAAGATAACTACCAACAAATCAGCACTGTTTATACTTGTGCTCTTGTTGTTTTTCAATGCGAATACTCTGGTTGCGTCTGATTTATCATTGCCTGGTCTTGATCCAATTCTTAAAACTACTGATGACCCCAGACTGTTGGGTCCAGACCGGATAGTCCAGCGCAATCGTCTAAAGGTGCTTGGTGTGGATTTCCCAGCCCAGGATTGTCGCCCAACTTTATTGACCATTATACGCAGTCATATGCATGATAAGTTCCGCATAGATTTAGTTCGGGAAATAAGCTTTACAGAAATATCAAGCACCCTGGGCATTGCTACAACTTTCAGGCATCCGGAGTTCTTTTTTCTGGAGCAAAGTTTATATGAGCTTCCAGGCGGGTTTGTTTATATTCCTGCGCGTGATATCGGCAATAGGAATGTAGATTTATTTATTGACGATATTGATTTGGTTTCTGACAGGAACAATAAAGTTACCAATATAACCAACATAAATGAAATGCTAGACATAAGAGGTGGAGCAAACTCGTCGCAAAATTCTCAGGGAATTAATCTGACAATACCAATTAAATTGCCAAAGACGTTGGAAAAAATAATTGGTCGCGGCGATAAGACAAATATCAGGATTTCTGGTCGTGAACATATTTCTATTTCTGGAGAAAGTTCAGTAAGCAACAGGTTTACTCCAAATGAGCGACGCCAGAATCCGAGCTTGTTTCCAACCCTGGATATGGAACAGCAGTTGCAAATCAGCATGTCGGGGCAAATCGGAGAAAAGATTCATCTCGAAGTTGATCATAACAGTGAGGCTATAGGCCCTGATGGAACTAAGATTCGCTTAACTTATGAGGGCAGCGAAGATGAAATAATTCAATCCATTGAAACGGGTGACGTTGGGCTTACGCTGCCAGGTAGTCAGCTACTTGGCTATAGCTCAAACAAGTCCGGTCTCTTTGGTGTAAAAGTAACTGGTCAGGTAGGGCGAGCTGATTTTACAGTTGTTGCATCAAAGCAGAAAGCCGAGAGTGCTTCTAAGTCATTTAATAGCCAGGGTGGCTCTGTCAGTGATCATATTATTGAAGCATACAGATATTTGAACAACCGGTTTTTCAGACTTGATCTCCCACCTAACGATTTTGTGCCGCACGCGGATCCTGATTCTCCAGGTCGGGACAGGCTTAATGAATTCATCGATTTGTCTTCACTGCGTATATTCCGCTTTGTAGGTGCAGGCAGGCACCAGGAAGGAGATGTTCATTATGTTGTTGGTGTTACCGATAAATCTGGTAGATGGGATGAAACCGGACATATT
>JABIBH010000102.1 GCA_018652925.1 bacterium
GCATAGGATGCGGCAGTTTCTTCAGGAGACCCATATTCTTCGATGATGGTGTGCAGCGTATCCTCAGGGTTTCCCTCTAGCGCAGATTGTAAGTGTTCTTCGGAATCTACGAGAGCATCTTGTATTGTAGCACTATCAACGCCTTGCATTTCTTGCTTCAGGGCATCGAGATATTCTTCTACAGTGTTAAACATTTTTTTCTCCTTCGAGGATGTTATCCACAAATTCTTTCATTTGTTTCCAAATTTCAACCCAGACGGTGAGTGCCTCTCGTCCTTCATCGGTAATGGTGTAATAGCGGCGCGGTGGGCCCGATATTGATGGTTCTACTTTGCTAAAAAGCAATCCATTTTTTTCCAGCGAGCGCAAAACAGGGTATAAAGCCCCTTGCTTCATGGCGATGGCTTCTTCTCGATTCTCATCTAGCAATTTAGCGATTTGATAGCCATACATTGGCTCATCACTTTGAGAGAGTACGCTCAATAAAACTAGAGATGCCGTTCCTGAATTCATTTCTTTTTGAAATTTTTTAGTTGGCATGTAATAAACACCTACTTTCAGTTAATTGTATTACTCACTACTCAGTAGTGTTAACTTGACAATACTAATAAGTTGAGAGGATGTCAAGTGATAATTAATGACATAGTTGACATTCATTTGTTTGGAGCTTGGTGTATAAAAGGCAAAGGCGGGCAAATTATTTTTTCGTAGGTAATGGAGGCAGCTTTACCAGCCCCACCAATCAGCATAAAAAAAGGGGACAGCAATTGCTGCCCCCTTTCAACACCTATTTCCGCCCAACCTCATAAGCAGACAACGCAGCCATGTTGACAATTTTTTCAACTGTAGAGTTTGACGACACCATATTGATCGGCTGTTTCAATCCGTAAAGCAGCGGTCCAATGACCTCACGTTGCCCAAGATGTCCAACCAGTTTGTAGGCAATATTTGCGCTCTGCAGGTCAGGGAAAATCAATACATTTGCATGATCGGAAATTGTGGAATTTGGTAGAGCCTTATTACACCATCCAGGTTTGATAGCAGTGTCTGCCTGCATTTCACCCTCAACATGCAACTTGGGATATCTCTCTTTCAGCAATTCAACTGCTTCACGCATTTTTTGACTCTCTGGCCGATTATTATCGCCAAAGTTTGAGAACGAAAGCAGTCCCACTGCTGGCTCCATATTGAAATGCTTTGCAACATTAACAGCCATCATTGTTATCTCAACAAGCTGCTCTGGATCGGGGTCAAAATTCACAGTTGTGTCAGCAAAGATGTATGGTTTGCCATCAACCAATATCAGGTGCATACCAACAACGATATTTGAATTCTTGCGCATTTCCGCGAGTGTCAGAATCGGGCGCATGGTATCTACATAACTTCGATGTGCACCACAGACCATGCCATCGGCTTCACCAGTTCTGAGCATCATTACGCCGTGATGAATTGGACGCTTAACCATCCTTTTGGCTTTATAAAGGCTGTAGCCTTTGCGTGATCGTTCCTGGAAAAGGATGTTGGCCATCTCATCAATATTAGGGCAGTGGGCTGGATCTTTAATTATCATTTTTGAAAGATCGATGTTCAGTGAATCAGCTTTCTCCTGAATAGCATCTTCGTTACCAATCAGAATTGGTACACAATAACCTTCGTCAACACAGATGCGACATGCTTCAAGAATACGACCGCAGTGGCCTTCAGAAAAAACGATTCTACGCTGTCTGCTTTTGGCTTTGTTGCGAATGATGTTCATCACTTCGCGACTGCGGTTGGTCAGACTTTCAAGCTGCATCCGATATTTGTCCCAGTCCGTAATTGGCTCTTTTGCAACTCCAGAGTCACACGCCGATTTTGCAACGGCATGAGCTACAACTGAGAGCACTCTGTTATCGAATGGTTTTGGGATTATATACTCAGGGCCAAACTCAAACTGTTCATCACCATATGCTGCAGCTACATCTGCAGGGACCGACCGCCTGGCAAGTTCCGCAAGAGCGTGGGCAGCAGCAAGCTTCATGTCTTCATTGATAGTGCTGGCACGCACATCCAATA
>JABIBH010000103.1 GCA_018652925.1 bacterium
AATAATGGACCGACTTTATACACCATGGCGACTTGAATATGTTTCGAGTGACAAAGAAGAAGGATGTGTGTTTTGTAACAGGGTTGCCAGTGTTGATCCTGAGCATTTCATTCTGCATAAATCTCGTAACTGGTTCCTGGTCTTGAACAGATACCCATATAACAATGGTCATGTTTTGATTGTGCTTAACCGACATGTTGGTTCACTTGTTGATTGTAATGAGGAAGAGGCTGCTGACCTTGCAATTCTGATGCGTTTCACTGAGATGGCAATACGCAAAATATACACTCCAGATGGTGTTAATTGCGGGTACAATGGAGGAGCTGGGGCTGGTGCCGGCATCCCTGATCATTTTCACGTGCATATGCTTCCCAGGTGGGCCTCGGATACCAATTTTTTGACTGTTACTGCTGATACTAGAATTATACCTGAAACACTGGAGCAAAGCTGGTCAAATTTGAAACCGGTAATTGACGATCTATTGACAGGAAGCGGACTGTAATGAATATTCGCTTCATTCTGCTATTTATTTTCGTATTGATTTGCGGGCTTTCGGTTTGGTACGGCATGACTGATGACCCAAAGTTAAGCTTGCCAGATTTACAATTTAGTAAGGACCAGGCCATCGTTGAAAATGATGTAGTATTTGAGGACAAACCAATTCACGTGGCAATACTTAATGGCACATCAATCACTGGTCTTGCAAGTGATGTCAGCCTGGCGATTGAGCATTTTGGCTGTGTAGTTGATGCTATTGAAAATGCTCCACACTCAAATTTTAAAGAGTCGATTCTGATTAATCGCAGGTTGGATTCAGAGGCAGCCCGTCAGCTTGCTAACCAACTGGGTGGGATTCGTTTAATTCATGAATTTGATGGACGAACTGTAGAAGATGTAGTACTAGTGTTGGGTGCAGATTACAAACTTGTAACTGACAGTATCGATATAATCAGTGGCAGGACAGGGCTTTGAAACAAAATGGAGTTTTGCAGTGCATAAGTCATTAAAAACGATGATACTGATTCTTTCTCTGGGACTGATTATTGGATCAGTATTTGGAGAAGTTGTTGGTCTGTTTCTGGAAGAAGGTTCTATTGCACATCAACTGTTTGTCAGGTCAATTTCTTTTGGGCCAGACTTGAATCGCTGGCATTTGTTGGTTGTTGATCTTACATTTGGGTTTAAGATACATGTAAATTTGATGAGCGTTATCGGGATCTTTATTGCTTCCCAACTATTGCGCTGGTATCGCTAACATAACGGAAGAGGAATCATGAATTTTCCACTCGCATTTATACAAAATCTAGGCTGGATGGAATTGCTTGTTATTGGAGCAATCATCTTGCTTGTTTTTGGCCCACGCCGTTTGCCTGAAATTGCCGAAGCTTTTGGAAAGTCGATACGCAAATTCAAAAGTGCAACCAACGAAGTACAGAATGAAGTCAAGCGTGAGATTAATTCTGAAAAGCAGGACGAAAAAGACGACTAACTTGTTGGAGCAATAAATGCAGGTGATTACCAGAGAAGAAGGTCAGCTGATAGTTTCTGCTGTGATTGTCCTTGCCCATATTACTAATTCTCCGCCATCTGAACCTGAAGTCGCTGAACTTTTAAACATTCCTCCTGAAGTAGTGGGGTTGAAAGTTTCGGCAATGGTTGAGTGCGGAATAATGCTCAGAGTTGAAAGTGCTTTTGAAAATCATCTGGAAGTTATCGACTTCAATAAACTTGATGAATTGATACCAGATGATTCAGTGGCAGATATCAAAGAAGACCTGGCTGAGTTTGAGGAGCGCAAAAAAGCAGAAGCAGAAAAAATGAGTAGTCTATTTGATGAAAATGATCATGAACGTAAAAAAGCAGAACGAATAAAGAAGATGGAAGAAAGTTTTTTCAATATGGATGACAAAAAACCTGATAATCCTTTTGGCGAAGAATAAAAAAAGGCTCCATCAAATATGATGGAGCCTTTTTGTTTTGGTATCCTACCTTTTGGCGTAGAAAATCTCGAATCTGTTATCTTTAATCTCCGCATTATCAAGTTGGGTCTCATACCACTGGTCAATGATTTCCTGCTGAGCAATAGCCAGCAGATTATTGCGAACATTTTCTTTTTCAACCTCGAACAGGATCTCGTCAAATGGTTCTGCCCAAGTTACGGAAAAAGCAAAAACGCCACGGTTAGTTGTAACGTCAGACACAAATTCTCCAACCTCAGCATCCATAGCCATTGTGTTGAAATCAGTGTTGTATCCCACATCGACAATATTTCCTGTAGCGGTAAAGGTGTCAGTTATAGCATATGCAAGATCAAATTCTTCTGCTGCATCTGCAAGTGATTTGCCGTTCTGTATTGCTGCAATAGCAGGAGCTATTTTTTCAGCTGCCAATTTCGCTTTGGCAGATTCATTAATTCCTCGGATAACCTGTGCCCTGACATCTTCAAGTTTGGCAATGCCCTCTGGCAGATGCTCAAGAACATGTATTACATAGTAGTCAGTCTCAGTTTCATAAACTTCACCGATTTCACCATCTGGAGCCC
>JABIBH010000104.1 GCA_018652925.1 bacterium
CATCAATCATTGCAGCAAGATTACTCTCTCCACCCTTGCTTATCCCCCGCGGATCAGGTTCTTCGTGAATCAGAATATCGGAATCAAGAGCTTGTGTGAAATCAGTAACAGCTGGCAGGACTTCGTATTCAATATCAATCAATGCCAGCGCATCTTCAGCAATCCTCAACGAAACAGCTACAACAACTGCAACTCTGTCGCCAATAAATCGAGCTTTAGTTGGCATCACTGTATAATCATACGGCGATGGCTCAGGATAGCTTTGACCAGCGCGAGTATGTGGAATCTGTTTCACATCTTTGTGCCAGATAACATCGACAACACCAGCAAGTGCCATCGCTTTTGTAATATCGACATTTTTAATACGTGCATGTGCATGAGGCGACCGCAATACCTTTGCGTACAGAAGGCCGGCAGGAGTTATGTCATCCACAAATGCCGGGAGCCCTCGTACAAGTTTGTCGCCATCTATTTTAGGTACATTGCATCCGGTACTCACGATTTATCCTCCCACACCTTCAAAATTGCTTCAACTGGCTTGGCGTAACCGGTGCATCGGCAAAGATTGCCACTCAAGGCGTGCCTTACATCCTGTTCAGTAAGTGTTCCGCCAGTATTGAGACGAGCCCAGATTGCAATCAGCATCCCAGGAGTACAGTATCCGCATTGAACTGCGCCAGAATCCAGAAATGAACTTTGCAGTTTTTTCATCAATTCATTTTCAGCAAGTCCCTCAAGAGTTGTGATCTCCTGACCCGATGCCTTCACAGCAGGAACAACGCATGTATTCACAGGCTGGCCATTCAAAAGCACGCAACAACTTCCACAGTCACCACTTTCACAACCGCGCTTTACTGAAACTGCGCCTTCACCCATTCGCAATGCGTCCAGCAATCTATCTCCAGGTGAGATTTCCCATGCCACCTGTTTTCCATTCAAATTCAGTTCGATAATCATTTTTCTCCCCTGTACTTTTTCACATCTTCAATTCCTGCAACTTCACACAACAATCTGCGAGTAAGTACTTCAACCATATCTGTTCTGTATTGAGCAGTTGCACGATGATCATCAATTGGTGAACAAGTTGCAGCAGCCAAGTCTGCAACAGATGCAAATGCAACGGGTGCATCGGCAAGTGGCAAATCGATTAGTAAAGCTTCTGCTTCAGTTGCTCGCACTGGAGTTGGAGCAACAGCACCCATTGCAACAGAGCCACGCAAAATTGTATCGCCCTCAATTTCCAGACCAACAGCAACCTGAACCAGAGAAATATCTTCAACTGTTCGTGTCAATTTCCTGCTGATAACTTTCCAGTTTGCATACTCACCGGAAATTGCCAGACCAATCAATAACGATCCATCAAGCACAGTCTTTCTTGGCCCGACAAAAAACTCACTGAGTGGAACAGATTCCTGTGATTCGCCATCGGTAAAAAATACGACAGCATCAAGAGCCAGCAAGACTGGAACCATATCGGCCGATGGCAAAGCATTGCACAAGTTACCACCAACAGTCGCGGTTGAACGAACTGGCCTGTTGCCACATCCGGCTGCTGCGAAAGCTATCGCACCATCGGCAAATTCATGAGTTAGTGGTGATGTTTCCAGATCATGCAAAGTCACACATGAGCCGATGAACAAGTCACCAGTTTCTGTACGAGCGATCTCATTGAGACCAGTAGCTGACAGATCTACTGCGAATTCAAAGTCGGTTCTGTTTTCCAATAGCAGATCAGTTCCACCAGCTAGATAACAGCCTTTGCCTTTTGTATCGCGCATCATTTGAGCAGCCTCTTGTGGCGACTCGGGATTAAACCATTGCGAAATATTTCTCATACCTTATCCTCTGATTTAGTTATACACTATTATCCAGTATAACAAATTGACGCAATCACACAACCTGAAATGGAACAACAATGTCTACCATTCTTATCAGTAATATAGACACTCTGGTTACTATGAATCCAACGCGTGAGATTCTGAACGATGCGTATCTGGTTGCTGAAAATGGAGCCATCGTATCTTGCGGAACAGGGACTCCACCTGAGAATGATTACAGTGAAACACACGATGCCTCTGGCTGTGTTGTAACTCCCGGTTTTATAAATACTCATCATCACCTTTTTCAGACCAACACCCGTGCCAAATTTGTCGATTCAGAACTTTTTGAGTGGCTGGTTGGGCTTTACCCAATCTGGGCAGAACTTAAGGACAACCAGTTTCTGCGTGGTGCGGTGGTAGGGATGAATGAGCTTCTGCGATCAGGCTGCACAACTACAACTGATCATCACTACCTTTTCCCGCAGGACGCATCGCCTGAGCTAATCGACATCACAATTGAAGCTGCCAAACAGACAGGCATCCGATTTCATGCAACCAGAGGCAGCATGAGCAGATCGAAAAAAGATGGTGGATTGCCTCCAGATTCAGTTGTTCAGGACCACGATACAATACTGAAAGACAGTCAGCGACTACTTGAAAAATACCATGATACTACCCCTGGAGCTATGACCAGAATTGCTCTGGCTCCCTGCTCCCCATTTTCAGTAACTCCAGAACTGATGCGTGATACTGCAGAACTCGCTCGTGAGCATGGTGCGCTGCTTCACACTCACCTTGGTGAAACTATTGATGAAAATAATTACTGTATAGAAATTTACGGCTGCCGTCCCGTTGACCTTCTTGAACAAACAGGCTGGCTTGAAAACGATGTCTGG
>JABIBH010000105.1 GCA_018652925.1 bacterium
ACAGACATCACAATCATCAACTACGGCATCACCAAAACAGATTCCAGCACAATCCTGGTCAGCATTGGCAACTAATAAACTTTGCGGTTCGACAAAACCACCGGCACAGACACCACAATCATCAAGTGCGGCTGTACCAAAACAGGTACCGGCACAATCCTGATCACTATTGGCTTCATGTCCTGATGTTCCACCAGAGCATACACCACAATCATCAATTTCGGCATCGCCATCATCAACACCGGCGCAATCCACCTGGGCAACTGATATAGTAAATATTTCGCTATCAGAGGCATCGCCGCCATCACTGACAGTTAAAGTGACTGTACCTGAGGTAAATGTACCAGCTGAAGGTGACCATGTTACTAATCCTGATTCAGAAACCAACATGCCAGCAGGTTCGTTTGATAAGGCATAGGCATAAGTATCTTCATCAACATCAGTAGCAGTTGCTTGATATGTATATTCTTCTGAAGTTCTGGCCGTTGTGCCAGCAGTTGAAGTGATAACCGGTGCATCATTGACAGGATCAACGGTAACGGTTATAATTTCAGAATCAAAATCAAAATCGGCATCAGCAACGGCAATCGTAAATGACTCACTGCCATTATAATCGGCTGCTGTTGTAAATGTAACCACATTACCGCTAAAGGCAGCTGAAATGGTTAATTCATCACCACCAAGTACTGAATATTGCAGGTCACCCTGATCGTTATCTATATCAGAGGCAGTTGCGGTATAATCAAACTCTGTGTCTTCATCAAATGATAGATCGCCAATTGCATTGAGCACAGGAGCATCATTTGTTGGATTAACCGTTACAGTGAACTGCTGAACAGCAGTCAACGCACCATCAGTTACTTCAACAATAACCACTGAACTACCTGAAAGGTTATCAGCAGGATTTAAAGTAACGGTTCTGGCAACACCTGAGAATTCATCTTCAGGGACCACACTAATTGATCCATCAGGGAATAGCGCATCATTACTTACAGAAACTGAAACAGAGAGGAAATCAGTTGCTTCCACGTCCATTGGTGTGAAAGAAACAGAGACATTATCGCCGTCTTCATCAACAGCAGTTGGATCAGCAATTGCCGCCAGAGTTGGGGCATCATTAACAGCTGTGACGGTTACGGTCAAGTCAAAACTGGCAGAATCATCTGTGCCATCATTGACAGTGGCAGGAACAGTCAAATCACCATTAAAATCTGTATCGGGTGTTATTGTAGCTCCTAATACGGAATAATTACTACCTGCACCCACAGATAAAGTAAAATCATCTGGATATAAGTTATCAGGATCAGTTACGGATAAATCAGCAAGTGTGATGGTCAAATCGGTCTCTTCAACAGTAGTCAACACAACCTGGTCATCAATAACCGGCACATCATTAACATTTAATACTGTGACAGTATAACTGGTGTTTGTAGATAATGACCCTGGATCAGTTCCATCATCGGTTGCTTGAATTTCTATGATATGATCACCTACTTCATCATTGCCAGGTGTCCAACCACTTAAAACACCAGAATTGGCATCAATTACCAAACCGGCTGGCCCGTTAAGGACTGCGTAGGTGCTTACATCGCTAGGATCTACATCAGTAGCTGCAACAGTATTTGAATATTCAGTACCTTCATTTGTATCATGATCATCTATTGCCAGAACCGGTGCATCATTGACATTATTCAGCGTGATATCAACTGTGCCAATTGATGTACCATTAACGGTAAAGGTAAAACTGTCAGCACCAACAAAATCAGCTTCGGGTGTAAAATCGACATTCCAAATCTGGACATTTTCATCTGATATTTCAGCATCTAGTACTGGAGTTCCTACAGTTCCATTGCCACTATATGTAATTGCAATTGTAGCGCCGGTAATATCTGCATCAAAATCAGTGGCAACCAATGAAATAGATGAAACAGCATCTTCAGATAAAGATGAATTACTATCATAAGCTGTCAATGCTCTTGAAAAATTACGGGAAGTGCTGGGCAGATTGATAAAATCGATTCGGGCAAGTTCACTATCGGTATCACCATCATTGGCACCATAGAGGACAACGTCAAATGGTGTTGAACCATCACCCGTATATTGCCATTCTTCTCCCTCACGGACGACATTTTGGTTTATTAGTCCACCCAAGAGTTCTTCAAAGTACAACGTATATAGAAGGTCGTCAGGATCTAGGACCTGTGAATTAAAGAAACAAGGACTGAGTCCTACGCAATCGATCAAAAAGCTTGTACAAATTGAGGGATCATTAACAGCGCTAACATCAATATTTACGGTCCCAACATCCGTACCAGCTGGATTATTGTCATCACTTACAGTATAGGTAAAACTATCATCACCATAATAGTCATCATCTGGAGTGTATGTGAAGGTTCCATCAGAAGCAAGTGACACTGATCCATTTGAAGGATCTGCCAATACTGCAGAAGTTAAAATCGCTGAATCCACATCATAATCATTGTCAAGAACACCATTTGAATCAATACCATCGATTACTAGGACTTGGTCTTCAGTAGCGTTGTAGGTATCATTTGCGGCAACCGGGGCATCGTTGACTGGATTGACAGTAATGGACATAGTGAATGTGTTACTTACTGGATTATCATCATCATCAGATCCATCATGAACTTGTATCACAGCAGATATAGTTCCGTTGAAATCAACGTCCTGTTGGTCGAGGCTAATTGTGGTTCCATTAATAAGACCTTTACTAACGGAATGTACTGCCAGGGTATATGTTTCAGAATCGACATCGGTTATATCAATATATCCAATAAACAATTCAATACTACCACCTTCATCAAAAGTTAAGACGTCTGTACCGGTAATTACTGGTGCATCATTCACCGGTGAAACCGTAATGCTTACAGTGGCGGGGGCAGATGTATTTTCACCGTCAAAAACAGTATAGGTAAATGAGTCAGAACCATTATAATTAGGATTTGGTGTATATGTATATGAATCAGAAATTGCTCTGTTTGTTAATGCTACTGATCCATTGGATGGTTGAGAGGCAATATTGAATGTGAGACCATCTGTTTCTTCATCTGTGCCTGATAATTCGAATGAAACAGGAGTGTCTTCATTTGTAGTGGTTGAAATATTACTTGCAACAGGATCATCATTTACTTCATTAACAGTAATAGTTACTGTTGCTGAATTGGATGTATAAGTACCATCAAAAACTGTATAGGTAAAAGAATCTTCACCAATATAATTCTCTGTTGGTGTATATGTGACAGATACGGTGGCTCCTGGTGTGTAAGATATAAAACCATGACTAGGCCATGAAACAGTTAAAGATACGAATTCACTTGGTGGGTCACTGGGGTCTGTAACATTTAAATCAAAGGTTACAGGAGTTGACTCAAATGCTGGTACAGTTTGATCTGTTGCAATTGGAGAATTACAGGTTGAGCCATCACCATTACATAAACCACAATCATCTAAATCAGCTGGGACACAACAATCATCATTGGTATCAGTGTCAGCAGCACCACCACAAACACCTAGACAATCTTCATCATTTGTTGCGCAATCTGGCTGAGTGTCAGTATTGTTTGTTACATATCCGTTTGCAACTGCTACATCAGCACACACAGTAATAACAGTGCCGAAACCCAAACCATCCCCATCACCATCATTATAATACTCTGCTGGACCTGGAAGGTCACAACCACAACCAAGATTAAGGGCATTTCCACCATCACATACACCACAGTCATCTAGTTCTGCTGGTCCGTTATAAACTCCAAAACAATCGGCTGGAGGTTCTGCGACAGGTATTCCACCGCCAAAAACCAAATTGGGGGACTGACCTTCCAGCGTTGTTACTGATCCACCGCCTGGAAGAGTGGCCTCGGAGGATGGGCCATAAACATAAGTTAATACTGTTAGACTCCCACCAGAATTAGCCACGTAACCAGATTCAGTTGCAGTACCACTAATTATATTGTTTTCAACATTAACAGTAAAACCTTCTACAACTGTTGATGCAGATACAATTTCAACTCCATCGACCTCAAATTCAAAAGCATGAATTGCTACATCAGATGTGTATCCGATACTTATTGTACCATTACTTTCAAGCGTATTGTCAACACCGTCAAAAGCAATTCCGACCTGGCCAAATGGAGTTTGATCATCACAATTGTCTACATAATCAAGGGGTAAAGATATCTCGCCACAATCTGCAATCGGCGTCCCGGCACCTAAACCATCCCCGTCCCAATCGAAACAATAATCAATGGGTGCACCTCCTCCACAACCACAGCCAAGATCAGTAGCATCACCACCACATTCACCCAAACAATCTTCTACGGCATTACCATCACACACACCAGCACAATCCTGATCGGCATTTGGTTCAAGACCGGTATTACCGCCAGCACAAACACCACAATCATCATAAGAAGCGCTGCCACTAAGATCACCATTACAATCTGTTAATTCTATTGTCCCAGAAATATTATCAACATTCCCCAATTCTGATGTGAGAGCTGCATCCCATGTGAAAGGGTTCAAACCCGAGTTAAGGAATAAATTATTGATTGTTAAGCTGGAAGTATATCCAGCTGTCGTAGTACCACCACCAGGCTCAGTAGGAGAAATTGCCTGCAAATGAAAACTCATTTCAGAATAATTATTTAGAATTGATATTCCTCCTGCAGATTCTCCAATTGGATAATTTAACAGATCATCAGATTCTGAAATTGTAGCAACAATATCCATTGCAAGTGGATCAGGATTTACCGGATTTGATACATTAAGTTCAACGGACACTGTCGCAGAGGGACTAACAAAGGAACCGTTACCAATTAATGCCCCTGCATTTCTATTAATATTGAAAATACCAGAACCATCAAGATCAATTTCAACCAAGTCAATTTCACCAGATTCCTGAACCACAGTAAAAGTAAAATCACTTTGATTGCTCATAGACTCTTCAATGTCACTCAATTCAATTGAAATTGTCGGGTCAAATGTGTTGAGATCCATGACAACTGACGTTAATACATTGTCAGACAGTTCAGATGTGAATGATCCATCAAAAGTTAAAGCTTCCGGTACAATAAAGTTGTTAATTGTCAGAGATGATGTGTACCCTTGAGTAGTAGTGCCACCACCTGGCTCATCTGGAGAGACAACAAAAATCGAAGTACCCCCATTAACACTATTTGCAAAGGTCATCCCACTGACAGGATCGCCCGGAGCATATTCATCACTGTTCGATGCAATAATAGTTGCAACGGCACTTACTTCGAGGCCATCTTCAGACATAAGAAAAACATTCAGCCTAATTGTAACTTCAGTTGCGCCCTGATCAAAGGTACCATTACCAACCCCTATAGAATCACCTTCGCTCCATCCACTAAAGTCAAATGATCCGCTACTTGAGGAAATCGTGAATTCAGCCATATCCGTCTCACCTTGAGCTTGTAATATTGTGAATGTCAAATCGGAGGATTGATCTTCAAGTGGATTACTCAGGTCATAACTAACAGTTGGATTGAATTGTGTAAATCCAATAGCAGTTACTAGGATGACTGAGAATAATGAATAAATACGGTTTAGCATGGTTTCTCCTTTACCGGGTTATTATATATTTTTCAATTTTTAACAATTTGTATGATTACGGTTTCCCGTCATAATGGTTAAAATTTTTGTTGTGTTCGAATTCGTGAACGAATAAATCTCTCTGCGATGAGTTTAAATACACTCATCCCAATTAGAAAAGTTATCACATCTCGCCCTGTATTACAAAATAAAAAGACGTCTATACTCTTAA